>JAQCNR010000328.1 GCA_028274925.1 Halovenus sp. | reverse complement strand
CTGCTGGCGACTTGCCGCCAGCAGGGACGCAATCCCTACGAAGAATTCAAGCGAATCGCTCGAAACAACGAGATGATCTCACGAGCTCAGGCTGTGCCCGCTGTTGCGTCCTCGGGGTAAACACATACCTGTCATCTAATCCCGCCACTTACAATCTGAGCGAGTCTGTCACTCGTTCATGAGCTACGAGCGCGACGACTGCGGAAAGGAGTTTGATACACTCACTCGCCTTCGGCTTCACGACTGTCCGCCAGACGAACGCTCTACGACACCAAGCCCTGACACCGCTGAAACCACTGGTGACGACACAAGCGGTCCCTTTCCCAACTCTGGACCCGACCGAACAGAACTGGAACCCAAATACCCATATCGTCGAAGACCTGGCCGAACTCTTTGACGACGCCTGCGCAGGGGACATTCCCGCCCTCTCTCGGGCACTTGCAGAATACGAGCGGGTGTCGACGCGGTACTTGTCGTTGCCGTGCTCGCCGACAATAGTGAAAATGTCGCCGCCGGCCGGCAGCGCCGTCATGCACTCGGCGAGCGCACGGCGGATTCTAGCGTTGCAGACTATCTTATCAAAAGTTATTGTCGAAGAAGGACCAATGTGTTTAGTAAGACAATGGCCCGAGACCCACCCGACGCACCGTCGTCGCTGCCACAGTACCTCAGCGAGGGCGTGCCAAAGCAAGACGACCAGACACTCCGCGACCTCCAGACCTGGATCGACGAACTGCTCAAGTATCGCCACGATATCGCCGCCGAAGAGATCGAGACTGCCGAAGGCGAGACTGTGACCGACGTCGACGAGAGCGGCGGCACTACGAGCGTGATTAAAAAAGTCCCGTGCGGCAAAGACGCCTGCAGCACGTGTCCGCACGGCCCGTACCGCTATGAGGTCCATCGCGAGGGCGACAAATTGGTCTGGGACTACAAGGGCCCGGTCGAGGCTCAGGACTAGCTGTTGACGCCGTCGACATCCCCGATTACATCAAGCGCGACAGGGATGACAGACGCCGGAACCCTACCGAGACCACCCTGCATGGGACGACCCCAGACTCACCCAGCATCGCGGAGCGACTGTCCGGAACGAAACCCGATTAACTCCTCAATCCGGGCTTCGAGATTCTCGATCTCTGCCCGGAGATCGTCGGCGTCCTCGCTGTCGACTGCCGCCAGTTGCGTCTTCAGTCCCTGGAGGCGCGTCTCCTTCTCGGCCTCGTCGACCCCGGCCTTCCGGACGTACTCGCTCTCGTCGATCTCGTACACCGCCTGCTCGGAGACATCGGTGACGTCGAGCGCGTCGTCGACCTTGCTCGCATCGACGCTGGTCACCTGCGCCCGGTCGATGCCAGCCTCTTCCAGCACCTTGAGGACCGCCTCCTCGTCTTTCAGCGAGCGCCGCCGCCGCGACGTCCGCTGGACCGACCCGAACTGGCCGCTCACTGGCTGGTCGTGGCGGAGCCGGTCGAGCAACACCTCCGCCACGGTCGTGCGCAGGTCGTCGGCGTTGCGCTGGACATCAGACAGCAACGTGTAGATGTTCACCAGCCCGGCTGTCTCGACCTCGTCGAGTGCCGTCACGTCGTGCCGTTCCAGCGCGTCGATGAGCAACAACGCGTCGTGATACACCGCCACGTCTGGCTCCGCGCGCTCGGCGTCGCTCTCCCCAGTAGTCACGGTGGCCTCAACCAGCGGCGACCCAGCCGAACTCTCCCGCTCGGCTAGCGTCCCCGCCTGATCGTCGACCTCGAAGCGAGGATGCACCGACAGCACCGTCGCGTACGGCTCAGCGTCGGGCGGGAGTCGGTCAAGATCGAAGCTGTCGCCGGCCTCGCGCATGCGCTCGACCAGTGTCTCGAACTGGTCGCGCTGGAGCGGAACCGTCTCCTCGGTATCGCGGTACTGGATCAGAATGCGTGGCTCCTGCACGTCGCTGATATGGAAGACCCTGTCCGAGTGTGGCGTCACCAGCGTCGCATCTGCAGGCAGGCTCTCGACGGTGTCCACGAGAGTGTGCCACGTGGGCTGGAAGGTCATACCGACGGCTACGCTGAGTGGCCTCAAAATTGCACCGGCGATTGCGACTGGAGATTGCCCCAAGGATTACTCGCACAAGACCACCTAGAAATGTAATGTGCGTATCTGAACAGACACCCCGTATGCGAGATGAACTGCGGGATACCTCCACACCACACCCCGTGTGCGAAATGAATTACACGGAAATATCGATGACTCACCGTCTCACTCGCCGGTGAAGAAATCGTCTATCTGCGCGTTCACAACAGATTCGAGTTGTGCTGACTTATGCTCAACCCCTTCGAGCCGGATATCAGACTGAAGTGTCTCGGCAACGACTGCAGGCGTATCGACGAAGCTGTACTCCTTGTGGACACCGCTTCCGTAGCCACGGCCGCGTTTCGCAGACTTGACAAAGTTGTAGGTTTCAGCCTCGCTCATATATCGGAGATAGGAGTCGCGAGATTTCTCGTCAGCATCCAGTAGATCTGTGAGATACTGGTAGACGCGGTATGCGACTGTACTTGGAACGGCGTCTATATCGCGCTGGGAATAAACCGGGACAACTGCAGTCGCATACAACGAGAGTTTCTTTTGTGTTGTGAGACCCTGCATCTGCGTCAGTGTGCGATCTCGTTCTGCCTCCTCCTGTGCGTCGCGGACGTGATCTTCAGAGACTGAATTGTCACCTCTACGGTCCGCAATCTCACCGCCCTTCCGAAAGAGGTCGATCACCTTCCGGGCGTCACCGTGATCCTGAGCAGCGAATGCAGCACTAAGGGGAATAATGCCGTCCTCGAGGACACCATCTCGATAGGCATCACGGCGGCGCCCGAGGATGGACTGGAGTTGATTCGCGTCGTAGTCTGGAAAGACTACATCCTGCGGGTTGAACGAACTTTCTGCGCGGCCGTCAAGATCTTGCATAAATCGGGGATCGTTCGTCAGCGCTGCGACAGAGAGGTATCCGTCGATGCGACCTAATTGGGATGCGCGTGACAACTGATAGAGCAACTTTGAGTAGGCCGGTTCGTCGTGCAAATTTTGCTGGCGGCCGACAAGGAGGTCAACTTCATCAAGGATAACAATAACTGAGTCAAAATTCTCGCTCAGAATCCCGTAGAATCGGTTAAGTTTCTGGTCCGTCGAAACCCCACTCTCTGGAACACCAACTGCAACGTCAGCGGCAGCAGCGGCATTCTCAACGAGACAGTATACCGCCCGGTCGTGGGATTTGATCGTCTGACAGTTAATTTTGATTACGCCGAATCTGTCATCCTGAGAGTTCGCAAGTTCGAGTACCTGTTGACATACGGCATTCATAATCAGCGATTTACCAGTCCCCGATGGCCCGTAGAGAAGCATATTCGGCGGACGGTTCCCCTGGAGTGCTGGGCGGAGGTACGTGATAATATCGTCAAGTTGCTGGTCGCGACCGACGATTCGGTCCTCATCAATAACGGCATCTGGATCGAGTAATCCTTTATTTTTGAAAACAGAATTCTGAACGCCCTCCTGAAGACGTCCTTTGATAGACTGTGAAAGCGATTGTTGATCGTCGCCGTCGGCCATATGAGCAAGATATTCCCGCCGGTATAAATAGGTATGGGATACCCCGTGCGAGATTAAATCACACAAATTCGACGGATAGACGTCTAATGTGTGGGGACTGCAAAAAAAAGCGGTAGTCGCGGGCGAGATGAAATGAGACTGGCTGGGCCACACGGCAGTCAGAGGTCACACACCCCGTGTGCGAAATGAAATGAGAGACGCCGAGATCTTGATAATGACATCCCTCGCGCCGTGAGCCGCAGGATTCTCTCGCTGAGTCAGAAGAGGAATTAATGCAACTGGGGAACAAGAATCCAGCACACACTTAGAGACCAATACGCCCAGTGAGTAGTCAGACACAACAAGTGGAGGGTCAAATCTCCGTCCTATGCGGAGAGAGGTATGCAACAACTACCCCCACACCCCGTGTGCGAAATGAAATTGCCAGAGAGAGCGGTACCAGAAGACGTAGGATGAGACGAGATAATAGCAGGAATAGCGGTTCATAAGCCGAAAAACAGCGGTGACTGAAGATATTGAAATGAAATCTTATACGGAAGAAACCGTCTACAAGTTGTTTTCTTCCATACGTGGTTAGCCCTAGTGCGGATGCATTTTACAGGGTAGCTATATAAAACTTCACCATGTTATAATTAAAACTCGATTTTCACCATCTGACACTCTCTGCACCGCAATATCTGATGTATTGGGCGTCTACGTCCCCTTTTGTCTCCGTTTTGTCCTCCTCCTTGTTCCGCATTTCATCTCGCACACGGGGTGTGGGGGTTCGTCGTTGGTTTTCCTCGTCATTCTTATATTACCATTCCACGGTTCACTCCACTACGTCCCCAGTTCGCTTTCTTTTGTGGCGTTCGTATTAGCTGAATGCAGGCGCTAAGCCCCCGTCCTCAACGCCCGACTGAAGCGAGGGCGTAGGGCGGGGATACAGCGCCGTCATCATCTGTTCATACACTGTTTTATTCCAGGCCCACAGGCCCACGCAATGGCAAATCTTATGCGTATCTGTGCGTATAGTGTGCATATCGTGAGACGGAAGAACATCACCATCCGAGAGGACCAAGCCGAGTGGGTCGAGGAGAACCACCTCAACCTCTCGTCGTTCGTCCGTGAGCAACTGGACGAACTTATCGAATAACGCGAGTAGCGCCATGTACTACGCC
>JAQCNR010000339.1 GCA_028274925.1 Halovenus sp. | reverse complement strand
CGACAGCGTGGGTGCATCCGGTCGCGGAGCGGTCTATCCTCGGTGTGGCCTGTGTGTGGGTCTCAACTATCATCGTAGTCACGCAGTGCAGCGCGGCTGTTCGAAGGGGTGCGGTCTCCCGTCGATTCAGGAGGCGTCGGTCACGTCGTCGTAGAAGTACGATTCGAGGAAGCGAGTGATCGCGTTCGCGCCAGCCAGCGAGGTGGTCCCGGCCGGGTCCTCGGTCGGAAGCACCTCGACTAGGTCGAGCGCACCGACTTTCTCACAGTCGCCGAGCATGTCGGCGGCCGTCCCCAGGTCAGCCGTGGTGATACCCCCCGGCGATGGCGTCCCCGTTCCGGGAGCGAACGATGGGTCAACGACGTCGATATCGATGGTGACGTAGACCTGGTCGACGCCGTCGGTGGCGTGGTCGATTGCGCCCTGCATACACGCCTCGATACCCTTCTCGTGGACATCGCGGGCGAAGTCGACGTACAGCGTGTCGTCTTCGACCATCTCGAGAAACTCCATGTCAGCGTGGCCACGGATACCGACCATCGCGTGGTTCTCGTAGCCGCCGTACTCGAACTCGTCGATTCGGGCCATCGGCGAGCCGTGATGGTGCTCACCGTAGAGGTCACTCGACGACCACGTGTCGGTGTGTGCGTCGAGGTGAATCAGCCCAACGTCGTCCTCGACGGCGCTGGCGTAGCCGACGAAGGCCGGATAGGTGAGGTAGTGGTCGCCGCCAATCATAATCGGCATCGTCTTCTCTGCAACAGTCTCAGCGAACGCCGCGACCTGTTCGTACGTTTTGTCGATGTCGTTCGGCACGACTGGCGCGTCACCGCAGTCGCGGAACTCGAGTTCGTCGTACGCTGCAACACGGTCGGTCGCGATGTTGTACGACTCGTCGTCTGACTCGAAAATATACGAGCCACTGCGCGCTGTCGCCTCGCGGAGCGCGTTCGGACCGTACCGCGTGCCCGGCTTGTTCGTCACTCCGCCATCGTACGGGACGCCGTAGAACGCGGCGTCGACATCCGAACTCAGGTCCTCCGGCTCGACTGTCTCGGCACCGAGAAATGTTTTCACACCCGAATAGCCGGGGCTGTCCTGCTCGCTGAATCGTGGCTCTGACTCCGATTTTGCCATACGATATTCTACTGTTGCAGACATATAGTGACCAATCATCGAGCGAGTATCGCGGGAACAAAAAATTATTTATATTTGGCCGAAAAGTGTACAATAGTTGGCTACAATATGCAGAAAAACTTGAGAAACGACTATCAGGCACTCCCACCCATCTGGGAGCGGTGGTCTGGCTCGCGTCCATCTCGTCGTCGGTTCCTTCGCTTATGATTCGGTCACGTCGTCGTAGAAGTACGACTCGAAGAACCGTGAGAGCGCGTTCGCACCGAGCAGTGAGGTCACCGACGCGGGGTCCTCGGTCGGGAGCACTTCGACCAGGTCGAGCGCACCGACCTTCTCACACGCACCGAGCATATCGGCTGCTTTGAGCAGGTCTGTGCTGGTAATTCCACCGGGGGCAGGCGTTCCCGTGCCCGGCGCGTACGATGGGTCGACGACGTCGATGTCGATGGTGACGTAGACCTGGTCGACGCCGTCGGTGGCGTGCTCAATTGCCCCCTGCATACACTCTTCGATGCCCTGCTCGTGGACATCGTGAGCGTAATCGATATACAGCCCCTCCTCCTCCATCACTTCGAGCACTTCCATGCGACTGTGTCCACGGATGCCGACCATCGCGTGGTTCTCGAAGCCGCCGTACTCGCTTTCGGCAATCTTGGTCATCGGCGAACCGTGGTAGTGGTCACCGTAGAGGTCGCTCGTTCCGATGTCCTCGTGTGCGTCGAGGTGGATCAGCCCGACATCGTCTTCGACGGCGTTGGCGTAGCCGACGAAGGCCGGGTAGGTGAGGTAGTGGTCGCCGCCGAGCATGACTGGCATCGTCTTCTCTGCAACAGTTTCGGCGAACCCCGCCACCTGCTCGAAGGTTTTCTCGGTGCTGTTGGGCACGACTGGCGCGTCACCACAGTCCCGGAACTCGAGTTCACCGTAGGCTGCACTCTGGTCCATCGCGATGTTGTACCGTTTCGTGTCGGAGGTAAAACTCCGCGAGAACCGAGTTGTCTTCTCCCGCAGCGCGTCGGGACCGTACCGCGTGCCCGGCTTGTTCGTGACGGCACCATCGAACGGGACGCCGTACGCAGCCACGTCGACGTCCGCGTTCAGGTCCTCGGGTTCGACGCTCTCTGCACCCATGAATGTCTTTACACCCGAATACCCTGGGCTCTCTTTCTCGCTGAATCGTTGCTCTTCTTCGGCTTTTGCCATACGAATGGATTTCGCTACGGCGATATAATGCGTGTTCTTCAACCAAATATGGCTTCAACGCAAACTTTTATATAATTACAGAATTTGACTGTAGAAAATAACGTAGTGGCCACTATCAGTGTGGCAATCACAATGCCACGGGTTCGTCTACTGTCGCGTTCGTCGTCAGTCGCGGTCAGGAGTTGCTGTCACTCACCTCTGGGTCGGTATGCAGTGGCTCCGCGGGTTCGGTGGTCCCGCCAGTTTTCGGGAACACCTGTCCGGTGAAGACGTACAGTCCTGTGACCAGCGAGACTGCAGCAAAGATCGGGAAACCGGCAGCAAAGGTGTAGACGGGGACGAACCCGAAGGCGTCTATCAAGGGCAGTGAAATAATCGGGCCGAGACCGCCCCCGATATCGCTGAAGACGTTCGTGGTCCCGCTGGCGCGGCCCATTCGTTGCTCGGGCGTGAGGTCTGCAAGCAGCGCCATGTACGGGCCGAGTGTGCCACCCATTCCAGCCCCGATCAGCATACAGGTCGGAACGAGTTCGCCGGCCGTCTGAGTCCACGGGAGGACCAGAAAGCCCGCTGTCAACAACCCGAGAAACGTGAGCATCACCGGGACTCTCGAGTCCCAGGCGTCACTCGCCCGGCCGCCGACGAGCATCGAGACTGCCGCCGAGAGGACGGTGACAGCCATGAAGATGCCCGAGGCACCCCGCTCGTCGAAGCCGAGGGCACCGATCTG
>JAQCNR010000338.1 GCA_028274925.1 Halovenus sp. | reverse complement strand
GGTGACCTGCGGGAGACGGACTGGTGGGAGCAGTACTTCGGGGACACGTTCGAACAGGTTCGTGTCGATCTCCCGGACCGGAACATGGAGGTCGAAGTCGGGTTCGACGACACCGGTCGTATCACGCTCTACGGCCGCGAAATCGACATGGCAGTCCAGGCAGAGGCGATGCGGTACCTGACCGACGAGATCATCGATCCGTACCGGAGCCCGGCTGACTTCCAGGGTACTCTCGGAGGGTACAAATGACGAGTCAGCACCCGACCGAGCTGGCCTCGCGCGCGACCGTGAGTGGTCACCCGACGATGGTCTCCTGGTCGCGGGGGAAGCCTCGACTGTACCTCGCTGACACTGACGGCCCGATTGACCTTGCCGGGCTCGTCGGAGAAGAGATCCGCATCGACGTCCAGCCCGGATTCCGGTGCCAGCACTGCGGTGACCGAGCTGACGCCTCTCCGTGTGAGGAGTGTCAGTCGAAGCCCCCGTTCCAACAGTGTGTCTACACGCCCGGAACATCCTGTACGTATCAAGACTGCCCGTTCCCATCGTTCAAACGACGATCCTGCGCGCACAACTTCGTCGTCTACCTCGTCGCCAAAGACAGCGTGAAGGCTGGCATCACGCAAGCGGACCGCGCTGCGAGTCGTTGGGCGGAACAGGGCGCGACGCACGGCATGATCGTTGCTCGGACACCGAATCGGCGCGTTGCCGGCACCGTCGAGGACGCGTTGGAGGCCGTCGTGTCGACGGAATCGACAAAAGAGTGGTACGAACCGCTGGACAAGCCGAAACACGCACTTTTGGACGCCGTCGATTCGTGCCGAGACGTCCTCACAGGACCGCTGGAACCGTTCTCGACACTTCCCAGTGACGAGACAGCTCTCGAAGACCGAATTGTCCGAGTTCCCGTTCACTTCACCGGGGACGATGCGACCGTCAGTACCCTTCCAGAAATCACCGTGGACGAGGGACTACAGTCAGAGGTTCTCGGAGTCCGGGGTCAGATCTTAGTGACCGAGGACGCTGTCGTGAACTTCGACCATCTGAAAGGGAAACAGGTCGCGGTCGAAGCGCCTGCAGAATGTCTCCCAGCAACGGAGGCCGCACAATGAAACCACTCAATCTCGACGAGAACTCACTCAACGACGTACCGGTCGGAGACACCTACGCCGTTCGCTTCACCCTCGACGCAGTCTTCGATAACGAAGGTCAGTACCCACGCCGTAACCTGAAATTCACAGACGGCGGCGGCGACGACCGAACTATCACGATGTGGAAGAACTCCGCACCAGCGGAGATCTACGACGAAGACTACGACAGAGGAGCCACCTACCTCATCACCGCTGTCGAGTACGATATCGACGAAGGAAACGACGGGACGGAATACCAGAACCTTACCGTCCAGAGTGATGCCACACTTCTCGAAATGGAGGGTCCTCCGACCACTGAAGAAGCCCTCGAAGACGGGCTCGCCGAAACTCCTGACACGTCCGCTGACAGCGGCGACCATGGTCTTACGACGTTCCGGGCGATGGATGATCTTCCGGACTACGACGTCTACGAGTACGAACTCGTTCCAAAGCGAGGGTTCCGCCCCTCTGGTGAGAACACGCTTCGGGCAACGTATAAGGCTCGTCGCAAAGTCCGGCAACAACTCGATGTCACACCGGTCGTCGTCGGAAGCGCGTTCAAACTCGTTTCCCTGGTGAAACTCGCACACGAACGCGTAGACCTGCCCCGATTCGAAATCAACGAGGTCGGTAACCGACCGGTTGTCTACGCGGACGAGGATGACCGCGAGATCTTGGGTGAAATGCTCGGTGAAGTCCTGAAGGACGCGAAGCGCGACCAGTACGACATCCATGGTATCGATAAAATCCTGGAGATCGACCCCGTCATCGAGAAAG
>JAQCNR010000321.1 GCA_028274925.1 Halovenus sp. | reverse complement strand
CCCAACAGCCGCGGCGACGGCCGCGAGGACGAGCACGAGCGGGACGAAGACAGTTGCTATCCGGTCGGCGATTCGCTGTGCGCCCGGCCGGGTGGCCTGAATGTCCCAGAGCGTCCCGACCAGTCGGTCGAGCGTGCTCTCGGTGTCGGTGTCGGCCTCGATAACCAGTGGGTCGTCGGTGACGACAGTCCCGCCGCGGACGCTGTCGCCGGGCGTTTTTGTCTCCGGGACAGATTCGCCGGTCACCAGCGCCTCGTCGACAGCGGCAGTTCCCTCGGCAACCGTGCCGTCGACGGGAACGCGTTCACCCGGTCGAACCAGCAGGCGGTCGCCGGGCGCAATCTCCTCGACCGGAACTGTGTCGCCGTCTTCTCTGGTTGCCTCCTCGACACGAAGCTCCGTCAAATCCGAGAGCAGGCCGGCAGTCTTGCGCTTGATTCGGGTTTCGTAGTAGTTGCCGATAGTGACAGCCATGACGACGACGATGGTCACGTCGTAGTAGAGGTCGGTCCCGCCGAGTGCGAGTTGGGCGGTGCTGTAGGTGTAGGCGGCGACAGCCGCGACAGTGACCAGCAGGTCGACGTTCGGTCGGCCGGTGCGGAGACTGACGTAGGCACCCCGGAGCATTGGCCGACCGGTGTACAGCAGCACAATTGCCGTCACGACGGCGAGTTGGCCGTAGACGTACGCACCGTCGAAGGTTCCAAGATCCACGATGGCGTCGAAGCCGAAGTAGGTGGGATAGAGGAAGATGGCGTACCACGTCATCGCCATCATCGAGAATAATCCGCCCACGAGCAGGCGACTCGCCAGGTCTGTCCCGCCGTTGCCCGTCTCGTCGCGGGCCCGTGCGCTGTAGCCGAGTCCGGAGACAGCATCCGCGAGGTCTGACTGCGTTCGCTCGTCTGGGTCGTAGGTGAGTTTTACCGTTTCGGCGGCGTAGCTGGCTTCGGCGTCGTACACCCCGGATTCACGGCACGCAAGCTCTTCGAGAAACAGTTCGCAGGTCGAGCAGTGCATCCCGTCGACGGCCAGATAACTCGTCTCGGCGTCCTCGGGGTGGTCCGGTTCCGCCCGGTCCGGCAGGCTGTCGATGCTATCCGGGTCGACATCACCGAGCGACCGTGAGATTTCGAGACAGCCACGGCAACAGAACTGGCCGTCGACGCCGTCGCTGGTCACGGGCGGGTCGGCGGGGAGGTCACAGAGCGAGCAGGAACTCATCAGTGTGTGGCGGCGGTATCAGGCTGGCCGGGTGAGGGACCAAACATGAGTAGAATTGAGCCACAGATCAGGACGAGGTTCACGGCGGCAATGGCGGTTGTCGGGACCGTCATCTCTCTTGCAGCCAGTGTATAGACGCCGACGGGGATGTACGCAAGCAATGCGAGTATCGCGATACGTCGTGGCGTGAGGTCCATACAGTATTGATAGCGTCGCAATCAAGTATATAAGTGCCCCCAATTCCCAGGTTGTTGGAAGCGGCCCGACCCTTATTCTACGCAGGGGCAAAAGCGCGGAGTATGAGTTCGGCGACTGACCAACCGACAGACGCACAGGGTGATCCGATCGAACGAGAGATCGGACATGACGAGTTCGACCCGGTCGGAACACTCGTGCTCGTACTGATTTATTTTGTAATTATCAGCCTCATGTGGGCGTTCATGTACTTCGTTGAGTTTCTCGGAAACGGCCCAACGGTGGTGTAAGCAATGGAAATTCACAACTACGAAAAACTCTGGTTTGGGCTGTCTCTGCTGTTGATCGTCGCGTTCATCGGGACGATTACCTACGGCACAGTCGGCGCTGGCGTCGAGATGATCTCAGACGACGGCGGGACGGTCCAGCCGGAGAACGTCACCAGCAGCGAAGTGTTCGAGAACTACCAGCAGCCAAACGCGACACAGACCGGCGACGGCGAGTACGCGGTTGCAGTCCAAGCACTACAGTTCGCGTATCTCCCCGGCACGGGCCAACCCATTCGCGTGCCTGAAAACAGTGAAGTGACCTTCTACATCAGTTCCACGGACGTGACGCACGGATTCAGCATCGCCGGGACGAACGTGAACACGATGGTCATCCCCGGCCAGATGTCAGAAATCACCGTCGAGTTCGGCGAATACGAGGAGCCGACTGACCTCGGCGTCATCTGTCACGAGTTCTGTGGCCCGGGCCACGAGGAGATGGCCGGGACAGTTCGTATAGTTCCCGAAGAGCAGTGGGGAGGTGACCAATAATGGAGGTCTTTGCTGACAGATATCCCGACGAAGCACTGATTGTGCGAGCAGCGCTGACGAGTTCGTTCCTCGCGCTGGCCATCGGCGGCCTGATGGGTGTCATCCAGACGCTGCACCGCACCGGCTACTACACTGACCTCATCACGAACGCCGACTACTACACCGTCCTGACGCTGCACGGCGTCACGATGGCGCTGCTCTTTACGATTTTCTTCCTCGTCGGCTTCTTCCAGTGGGCGGTGACCGATAGCCTCGACCGCAGTTCAGAGAACATCTGGTTCACCAGGTTCTGGTACGGACTGATGGTGCTTGGCTCGGCGATGGGCGCAGTTGCAATCATCGGTGGCTTCTCTACCGTCGAGATTGGGAACCTGCAGGCAACGGTGCTGTACACGTTCTACGCGCCGCTCGAAGCCCATCCCGTCTTCTACTTCGGACTGGTCTTCTTCGTCGTCGGCAGTTGGTTTGCCGGCGTGGACTGGTTCCGTTCGTGGTTCGCCTGGAAGCGAAACAACCCTGACGAGAAGACGCCGCTGCGGACGTTCATGGTCCTGACGACCATGTTGATGTGGTACATGGCGAGTGCGGGAGTTGCCATCTCGCTGATTTTCTTCATCATCCCGTGGTCTCTGGGACTCGTCGGTGGGGTGAACTCACTACTCACCCGGACGTTGTTCTGGTTCTTCGGCCACCCAGTCGTCTACTTCTGGCTCATGCCAGTGTACATGATGTGGTACGTCATCCTGCCGAAACTCGGGGGCGGCCGACTGTTCAGCGACACGCTCGCACGGATTGTCTTCGTGCTGTTTTTGATTCTCTCGGTGCCG
>JAQCNR010000316.1 GCA_028274925.1 Halovenus sp. | reverse complement strand
CAAGTTTCGCGGTAACGTCCTCGTCGAACAGGTCCTCGTCGGTCAGTCCGACGACGTTCGTCGACTCGTCGATACCAAATAACTTGCGACAGCGTCTGTTCATCAGCAGATACCGGCCATCGGCGTCTTTGAGGAAAATAACCGCAGAGACACTGTTGACGATACCCTGCAGGTGCGCTCCGACGTGCTCGGCGTTTGCCTCGTGGTCTGGCGGGTCTGAGACATCCCGGAGGACGGCAACGACGCCAGACTGACCGCGCCACTCCAGGGAGTTCGTCGTCAGTTCGACAGCGAGACGGCCGTCAGGCCGGAAGAGTGAGCCACGGTGGCGTGTCAGGTCACGGTCGACAGATTGCTCTCCGTCGGGCACCCACAGCGTCGGCGGCGTGTCGACGAGTTCGACCGGGTCGCGGCCAAGCAGAGCGTCCTCCTGGACGTCGAACAGGTCGGCCGCGGCAGGGTTCGCGTAGACGAGTTCTCGGTCGACGCTGACAACAATCGCGTCCGGCGAGGCTTCGAGCACCCGTCTCGCCTGCTCGTGGTCGGCGCTGTCGGCCTGCCGTGCCCGCTCACGGGTGACGATATTGACGATGCGGTCGGCCAGTTCCTGATAGCCACTGGGTTGCTGTGGCCTGTCGAGATGGTCAGAGACATCCGCAGAGACGGCCGCGCTCACGATATCTTCAGAGACGGCCGTCGTATACAGGATAAATGGGAGACTCGGGTACTCTGCGCGAACTGCCTGCAGGAACTGCAGGCCATCAATCTCCGGCAGCGTGTACGCACTCAAAATACAGTCGACAGTGTCGGTCTGGAGTCTGTTCAGTGCGTCCTGTGCTGTCGAGACGGCGGTGACCGATAGCTCCGCCGTGGCGTCTTCAAGGAGTGTGACTGTGCGGTCGGCGCGTTCCGAATCAGCCTCGACATACAGCACCGCGACATCCCCCGACTCCGCAGCCATACAGTCGTATTGTGGGCACGAACACAATTAGTTTTGGCTGGAAGTCAGCCCAGCGCTGGGTCCGGGATGTTCTGGTGGAGTTCGTTCAGTTCGAGTTCACTCTCGGCAATCACCAGCGTCACCTGTCCGTCGAGCGCGTGAAACTCGTACAGTGTCGGGTCGCCAATCTGCTGGAGTGCGTGGTGTTGCACCGGCAGCGGGTACCGGTCGGCGGTCGGCCCCCGCAGCGAAAGCCCGACAACTGCGGGATGGTCGACGAGGTCGGTGTAAATTTCGGCGAACGTCTCGATCCCTTCGACTTCGAGATACTCAGTCGGCGTGAGTACGTCAGGGTCGTCGTCAGGGTCGGTCGCCTCTGTTTCGGCCATCGTCACCGCGTCGGACCCCTCCGTGTACTCCTCGTAGATAGCTGTCGCGTCAGTTTCCTCGGTGCGGTCCAGTCGGGCGTGCAGATTAAACTCGGCCATACCTACGGTAGGAGACGAACGGCGAAACCGTTTGCTGTCTCGTGTGTGAACTGCCACCACGCATATAGGGGGCGCTGTCCTACGAACGCGTGTGACGACGGCACCACCAGCGGACCAGCCGGAGGTCGACGTCCGGCCAGCCAAGCGAGCAGACCTGCTCGGCGTCTACCGAATCGAGACCGATTCGTTCTCGCAGCCGTGGCCGTTCAGCGCCTTCGAGCAGTATCTCGGCAACCCCGGCTTTCTGGTCGCACTGGAGGAGTCGGTGCTCGGCTACGTCGTCGCCGACACTGTCTCGAATCAGGGGATTCCGCTCGGCCACATCAAGGACCTTGCCGTCCGGCAGGACGCCCGCGGCAACGGTGTCGGAACCGAACTGCTCCGACACGCCATCGGCACGCTCGAATCACAGGGTGTGCACGCGATCAAACTCGAAGTTCGGGAAGGCAACCAGCGGGCAATCGCGCTCTACCGCGCCCACGGCTTCGAGCAACAGCGCACTATTGACGGCTACTACGACGACGGCGAAGACGCACTCTTGCTCGTCCGCTCTGCGTGAGCCCTAATCAAAACTCCCATACCCGATGCCCTCGCAGGGTAGCCTACACGACGAGGTGGTTTCCGTGAACAAACAGGAATACACAGGCGATTATCAGGAGAAGACGCTGTATCTGCCGGGGCCGACGGAGGTCCGCGAAGACGTGATCGAGGCGATGGCTGAACCGATGTTCGGCCACCGGATGGACCGGATGACTGACCTCTACACCACGATTGTCGAGGACACCAAGGAGTTTCTCGATACCGACCAGGAGGTCATCGTCCTGACCGCGTCGGGGACCGAGTTCTGGGAGTCGACGACGCTGAATCTCGTCGACGAACAGATGCTCGTCCCAACCAGCGGAGCCTTCAGCGAGCGACAGGCAAACGTCGCCGAGCGACTCGGCAAGGCTGTCGACCGCGTCGAGTACGACTGGGGACAGGCCGTCAAACCCGAGGATATCCGTGACGCACTCGACGAAAACGACTACGACGCTGTCGGGATGGTGATGAACGAAACCTCGACCGGCGTCCGCAACCCTGTCGAAGAGATTGGTGACCTGCTCGGTGACTACCCAGACACCTACTTCGTCGTCGACGCTATCTCCTGTCTCGGGGGGGATTTCATCGACATCGAGGGCCACAACATCGACGCCATCTTCACGTCGACCCAGAAAGCCTTCGCGATGCCGCCGGGGCTTGCGGTCTGTACCGTCAGCGACGACGCCTACGAGCGCGAAGTGGACAAAGAGGAGTCGTCGTGGTACGGCGGGTTCCAGCGCTGTCTCGATTACTACAACCGGAAGGGCCAGACCCACTCCACGCCAGCGATTCCAATCATGCTCGCCTACCGCAAGCAGATGAAACACATGCTCGAAGAGGGCCACGACGCCCGCAACCAGCGCCACCAGGAGATGGCCGAGTACACCCGCGACTGGGCACGTGAGCACTTCGGCCTGTTCCCCGAGGAGGGCTACGAATCCCAGACCGTGACCTGCGTCGAGAACACGCAGGGAATCAACGTCGCGGAAACCGTCGAACAGGTCTCGGAGGAGTACGATTTCGCCTTCTCCAGTGGCTACGGCGACATTAGCGAGGACAGTTTCCGTATCGGTCACATGGGCGAACACACCGTCGAGAGCATCACCGAACTCACCGACGCCATCGAAGACGTGGCCGACCTCTGAGAACCGCGATAGCGTCACCAAATCTGACTATCTGTTTTTACAAAACTTTCAAGAGCGTCCAGACCAACTAATTTGTGAACCATGTGCCATGGGTTCTCATACCGGGACGACAGCATCGAAGAACAGACCGAGTCCGACCCAGAGTTCCTGAACGAAGACAGCAGTGCCGAGACGGAACTCGTGACCGATGGGGGCGACGAGGACGAAGACGAAGACTAGGGGCAGAAGTCACGTTACGCACTCCCTGCAGTTTTTTATTGGCCGCCAACTCGTGAGCGGCGGCTGTCGACGTATCGAACCCGCCGGACATTTTACGCTGCCACCCTACATTGCTGGCGATGGAGACAGCCGAGCAGGAACCAGCAGATAATCCCTACGTTGCGGACCCGGAAACAGCGTTTACACCGGTCGAAGAACTCGACGCCGAACAGGCCCGCGAACAGGCAGCCCAGTTGCGCGAGGCCATCCGGTATCACGACTACCGGTACTACGTCGCGGCAGAGCCAGTGATCGGTGACCGGACCTACGACGCGCTGTTCGACCGACTGCAACAGTTGGAAGCGGAGTTCGAACTCGATACCGATGGAAGCCCGACACAGCGAGTCGGGGCCGACCCGGTGGACGAACTCGACACTGTCGAACACGTCGCCGTGATGCGCTCGCTCGACCAGAGCGGCGAGGCTGCGGAGGTTCGAGAGTTCGACGCCCGGGTGCGAAGTGACCTCGGCGTCGACGCTGTCGAGTACTTCTGCGAGCCGAAATTCGACGGACTCTCTGTCGAAATCGTCTACGAGGAGGGGCAATACGAACGAGCGGCAACGCGAGGTGACGGTGAACGTGGCGACGACGTGACCGAGCAGGTACGGACCATCCCCGCCGTACCCGAGCGACTCCGCGGCGATTACCCCGAGGAACTGGCCGTCCGCGGCGAGGCGCTGATGCCTCGGGCGGCATTTCAGGAACACAACCGCGAGCGCGTCGAGGCAGGGAAGGAACCGTTTGCCAACCCGCGAAACGCCGCCGCCGGGACGCTCCGCCAACTCGACCCGAGCGTCGTTGCCGAGCGACCGCTGACCGTCTACTTCTTCTCGGTGCTCGACTCCACAACTTCCTTCGAGCGCAATAGCGACATTTACGAGCAATTCCCGAAGTGGGGGTTGCGCGTTGCCGACCGCGTCGAGCGCGTCGACAGTATCGAAGACGCCATCGCCTACCGTGACAAACTGCTCGAACAGCGAGACAACCTCGATTACGAAATCGACGGGACAGTCATTTCAGTGGATAATCGCGCGGACTGCGAGCAACTTGGGGCGACTGCCCGCGCGCCGCGGTGGGCCTTCGCCTACAAGTTCCCGGCCAGAAGCGGCGAGACCACGGTCAGGGATATCGTCGTGCAGGTTGGCCGAACCGGCCGGCTCACCCCGGTCGCACTGCTCGACCCCGTCGACGTTGGCGGCGTGACTGTCTCCAGAGCCAGTTTGCACAACCCCGAGGAGATTGCCCGCCTCGGCGTCGATGTCGGCGACAAGGTTCGCGTCAAACGAGCGGGAGACGTGATCCCTGACGTGAGTGAGGTTGTCGACGGCGACGAGGGCCACTTCGAGTTTCCGGACACCTGCCCGGCGTGTGGAACCGAAGTCAGTCGAGACGGGCCGCTGGCGTTCTGTCCCGCGGGACTGGGCTGTGCGGCCCAGCGCGAGCAGGCCATCCAGCACTACGCCACGCGAGACGCACTCGACATCGAGGGACTGGGCGAACAGCGCGTCGAGCAGTTAATCGAAGCGGGACTGGTCGAAGAGCCAGCAGACCTCTACGAACTCACTGTCGAGGAACTGACCGAGTTGGAGGGCTGGGGCGAACAGAGCGCAGAGAATCTCCTCGAAGAAATCGAGGCGACCCGCGAACCCCCGCTGGCCTCGTTTCTGACTGCCATCGGCGTTCCCGAAGTCGGCCAGACAACCGCGCGAACACTCGCCGCGGAGTTTGGAACCTTCGAAGGTATTCGGACCGCCAGCGCAGAGCAGTTACAGGAGGTGCCCGACGTGGGACCGAAAGTCGCCGAGGCAATTCGGACCTTTTTCGAGACCGAAGAGACAGGGGCGGCAATCGACCGCCTGCTTGAGCACGTCGACCCGCAAGAGGACGACACCGAGCGTGGCGATTCTTTCGAAGGTAAGACGTTCGTCTTCACCGGCTCACTCGAAGAGATGACGCGTTCTGAGGCACAGGACCTCATCGAGAGCCACGGTGGGAACGCAACGAGTAGCGTCTCGGGGAACACGGATTATCTCGTCGTCGGCGAAAATCCGGGCCAGACGAAACGGGACGACGCCGCGGCTGAGGGCGTGCCAACGCTGTCGGAGACAGAGTTCCGGGAGTTACTCGCCGAGCGTGGTGTCGAGAGTTAGACCTCGTCGTCGGGGTCGTGTTTCTCGGCCATTCGGCTGGCTTCGCTGGCGTACCGTTCGCGAGTCTCGGGGTCTTTCACCTCGTCGAGGTCGTCGAGCGATTCCTCCCGGGCAGCGGTGATCGTCTTGCCGTAGAGCATGTTGTGTGAGAGCTGTTTTTTGCGGTGTTTCTCCCCGTCTGTCGTTGCGAATACGAGCGTCACTAGGTCTTCGTCGTTGCCGTAACTGCGCTCGACCAGCCAGACCCGTTGCTCCTCAGTCATACACGTTCTTGCTGCTCACTCCTGTTGTATGCTCCGGGTTCGGTCTACACCGCCGAAAAATACGAGCTCTGATACTCAGTCTTGGTCTGGTCGTAGTGAGTTCTTGGAAACGAATATTCGGCAAATCGTATTTTTCACGAGCGATAATGGGCCGTCGCACTCATAACGAATGACACGCTACTTGTAGATATGGGGTGGCAGTCAAAGGTCGATGACCTCCTGTACGAGAGCGAATCCGTCGAGGAGGTAGTCGACATCAAGGAGGCCCGAGTTGTCGTGACGAGCCACCGCGTTCTCACGTTCACGCCAACCATGGACGGGGAGAACTTCGAGCAAGTTGAGCGGCCGAACGTCACCGGCGTCTCGACCAGCGCACTCGCACGAACGAGTCTGGCCGCCCGGAGCATCCGCTATGGGATATACAGCGCGATGCTCATGCTGGCAGGACTGTTCATCGACTTCGGCGGACTCATCGGCGGCGCCAGTTTCGACTCCCAATCGTTGCAGGGGACCGGAGCCAGCGGCATCGCCGGCATGGCACAGGGGATGTTGAACTTCTTCACACAACTCGACGACCTGATGCGGATGGTCGGCGCGCTCGGATTGCTCGTCGCCGTGGTCATCTTCGCGGTGTACTGGCTGTTGCGGACGCCAACGCTGGCCATCACGGTTGCTGGCGACCGCGAGGATATCCACGTTCCCCGGCCAGACGACCCCGGTTTTGCCGTGACAGCACTCGAAGAGGCGATCATCATCGACGAACTCGCCGAGGACTCCTCGGGTCGGTTGGCGTCGCTGCTCCCGGAAGATATCTTCTAAGCGACGGACCAAAGCCAATCCAGCGCCTACAGACGAGCAATGGAAGCGGAGACCGTCCGCGAGCGCGCGTCGGCGCTGCCCACGGAGCCCGGCGTTTACCAGTTTCTCGACGGCGAGCGGGTGCTGTACGTCGGCAAAGCCGTCGAGTTGTGCGACCGGGTTCGGTCCTACGCCGATCCTCGCAGCGAGCGCATCCGCCAGATGGTCGCCCGCGCTGACGACCTCGATATCGCCGTCACAGATACCGAGTCACAGGCGCTGTTGCTGGAGGCGAATCTCATCAAACGCCACCGGCCGAAGTACAACGTCCGGCTGAAAGACGACAAGTCCTACCCGCTGGTGGCGCTGACCGGCCACGAGTATCCACAACTCCGGATCACCCGCGACCCCGAAAGCGGGTCGACCGTCTTCGGCCCCTTCACCGAGAAAGGAACTGTGGAGACAGTCTGCAAGGCGCTCCGAGATGTCTACGGCCTGCGGGGCTGTTCAGACCACAAGTTCGCCAATCGAGACCGGCCCTGTCTCGACTACGATATTGGACTCTGTACTGCCCCCTGCACTGGCGAGATTAGCCACGAAGACTATCTTGCAGATGTCGAGTCCGTCGAGCGGTTTTTCAACGGCGAGACGGGCGTGCTGGCCGAACCACTCAGTAACAAAATGGAACAGGCCGCACAGGACGAACGGTTCGAGCGCGCGGCCAATCTCCGAGATATGCTCGACGCCGTCGAGCGGTTTCGTCAGACCGGCGGCGAGGCGGTCACCAGCGCCGAGAGCGATGGTCGCCGAACCGACGTGCTCGGCGTGTCGCTGGCCGGTACCGAGCCGACGGTTGCACTGTTGCGCGCCGAGGGTGGCCAGTTAGTCGAGCGCGAACAGCACTCCCTCGCAGTGCCCGACGACGAGACTGCCGGTACAGGTCTGCCGGACTCCTCAGACCCCGGCGCGGTGCTCGGTGCGTTCATCCCGCAGTACTACGCCGGCACAGCGCTCCCGGACCGACTGCTCAGTCCCGAACAGCCGGTCGGCGATGGACTGGACGAGTGGTT
>JAQCNR010000312.1 GCA_028274925.1 Halovenus sp. | reverse complement strand
GACCACTTCGGGACGAACCACCGCACTGTCGACATTGACCTCTCGTCGATGGACCTGTTCGGTGACCTCGTCCAACACTACGGTGAACCGCTTGCGGACCCGGCCGTCCTCCCGACGCTCGCGCTGTCCAGATACACGAGTCAGGAGGTGAAAGTCGTCCTCAGCGGTGAAGGTGCCGACGAACTGCTCGGCGGCTACTGGTACTACGACGCCATTCCCCGACAGCGAAAGCTGACCGACTGGCTGCCAGACGTAACTCATCAACTCGCCAGGCGGGCGAGCCAGCACGTCCCTGTCGGTGGAAAGTACCTGTCGTACTTCGGCGCGCTCGAAACCGACGAGACTGCGATGGAAGGGCTGTTACGGGGCTACGAACTGAATGTTTCGTCGTACGTCGACGCGGACGACGCCGGAAGCAGACTCTCGGAGATGGTCGCCAGCACGGACGCCTACAGTTCCGAAGGTCGGTTCTACGATCGGAAACTGGCGTTCGACCTGAAGTACTGGCTTCCCGACGATCTCCTGTACAAGGTCGACCACGCCTCGATGGCCCACTCACTCGAAGCGCGCGTGCCCTTTCTGGACCACGAACTGGTCACGTTTGCCTACGGGATTCCGAGCGAGTACAAACGCGGCGGCTACAAGCCGCTCTTGCAGGCTGCGGTCGGCGATATTGTCCCTGACCGTGTCCTCCAGCGGGAGAAACACGGACTCGGCGTCCCCATCAGTTCCTGGTTCCGGCAGGACCACGAGGCCATCGAGAAGTGGCTGGCAGAACCGCGGCTAGACAAGACGCCGTACGTTCGAACCGACGCCGTCTACGACCTGTGGGACCGCCACCGCCACGAACGCGGCGACTACGGCTACACACTCTGGAAAGTCCTCAACTTCGTCGCGTGGTATCACACGATCGTTCGCGAGTAGCTGTCGGTTCGGCCGCGCCGGTCACTCCAGATAGCCCATCTGCTTGAGGCGGTCCTCCATCGACGACCGTTCGTCCGCAGAGAGTGTGTAGGCCTCGTCGGGTTCGTACGGGTCGTACGTCTCGACCTGTGGCTTTCGCTCGGTTTCGAGTACCGGTGAGAGTACCTCACCATCGAGCGTGTCTGCAATCGGGCAGTCGAGGAGGTGCAACAGCGTCGGTGTCACGTCGAAGATCGACGGAGTTGCCGGAAGCGACCAGTTGGCCGTGATGTCGGGGCCGGCAGCGACCAACAGTCCGTTGCGCCGGTGGTCGATACGATTCTTCTCGGTCTTGATGAACGTCTTCCCTCGCGGCGTCGTCGACCCGATGACGTACGGGTCGGCCTGCTCCAGCACGATGTCGGGCGCGAAAGCGGTTTGCTCACCATTGTAGACTGCTTCACGTGGTTCGACCGACGAGAAGACTGGGCCGACTGGTCCAGTGAGGTCTCCCAACTCCTCGATGAGTGTCGACCGTACCGTCTCGTACTCCGCCGCACTGACAGTCCCGTCCTCGTAGAACGCGCCTTCGTTGATGATGACTCCGGTGTCGACGCCACTGAACCCGATTCCCTCGTAGAAAGCGGTACTGACCGCCCGGTTGACAGTCACCTCGTCGACGGCGTCTTTCAGACTGTCCGGGACGACCCGTCGGGCCACGTCGTAGAGACCGAGCGTAGACAGGACTCGCTCTATGCGCTGTCGCGTGAGAACAGCGGATGCGAGCCAGTTCCGACTTCCCCTCTCGTTGTCCGTGCCGTCATCGTCGTCCCTGGCTGCAGTGATCCACTCCTGTTTGTCGATACCACTTCCCGTCGCCGTCTGGAGGTAGCCCCGCTCTTCGAGCCAAGTATTGAGCGATATCGCCCACTCCTTTTGCTGACCGATACCGTGGTCGGAAACGACGATGACGTTGACCGGTTCGTCGACTGCCGAGATGAGTCGGTCCATACAGTCGTCGACACGCTCGTAGATTGCCCGAATCTTCTCCCTGTCGTCGAACTTGTGAACCGCTCCGTCGGTCTTCTGGAACTCGACGAACGTCAGATCCCAGTCGTGACGCTCCATTAGTGCGTGTGTCAGGTCTGCCCGACTCTCGGTCAGGTCTAGCCATTCCGATAGTAATTGGTCGTTGGGTACGTCATCGGCTTCCGACGGAGCGTACACTGAGTAGTCCTGATGACCGGTGTCGACAAGGGCTGACTCGGGATACGTCGTCGGTGTGTTGGGGGCGAGATAGCCCGGTATGAGGACCCCATTTAGCGACCGAGCGGGGTGTGTCACCGGGACGTTGACGACGATGGACGACAGGTCGGTCTTGGAGGTGTAATCCCAGAGCCGCCGGGCGTGAACGTCGCGGTCGGAGACCGGCGAGACGTCGTAGTGATCGCGGTGACGACGGTAGAAGCCGAACACGCCGTGCTTGCCGGGGTTGACGCCCGTCGTCAGTGAACTCCAGGCCGGCGGCGTCGTCGCTGGCACGCAACTTTCGAGGGGCGCACGGCCGCCCTCTTCGACGAGTGAGGCCAGCGTCGGGAGATTGCCAGCGTCGAGCCACTCCTGAATCAGGTCCCAGCAGGCACCATCGAGACCAAAGATGATAGTCTTGTTACGAGTCATAACGCTCCGACACAGTCAGTTGGAGACGACTCTGTCCCACCCGTTAATAAACTACTGGGTGTCAGTCACTGTGGTTGTTCCGCGGCAGTTGCGCCGTCGTTCGATCCACTGCTTCCCGGCGATGATGCGATCGGCGACTGCTGGGCCGAAATAGGTGAGCAGGTACATCCCGGCGTGCCATAGCCGGAAGTGACGGTCGAGTGACTGAGACAGGTACTCGCGCGCGCCACTCATGTCGCCGTTCTCGATGTAGGTGCGCCCGACGTTCGCCAGATATGCTCCCATTGTCTCGTCAAGCAATCCTCGCTCACGAATCAGTTGCCTGTGCTTTTCGATGACGGCTAGGTTATCGTCACGGGCCGCCGCGGGCGAACTCGACATGCTCTGGTGGACGACGCGCCGACAGAGGGGTCTTTCGACGCAGATGACCTCCCAATCTTGACATAGGCGGATGTAGAGGTCCCAGTCCT
>JAQCNR010000311.1 GCA_028274925.1 Halovenus sp. | reverse complement strand
GCGGCCTCCTGTGGCATCGCGTCGCGAACTCGCGTCACGTCGAGCGTGCTCTCGCCTGCAATCTCGCGAGCCAGCGTGTCCTGGAGTTGGCCGGCCCCTCGTGCGCCGGACTGGATTTCTTCGAGCAGGGTTTCGGGCGTTGCTCGCAGGTCCTCGACCGTGCCGAGTTGCGTGCGGAGTTCATCGAGGCGGTCGTCTGCGCCGTCGGCGACGCCGTCGTCCTCGCCGAGGCCAGAGAGTGCTTCGAGCGCGTCCGACAGCGCCGACTCAGACAAATCCGCCAAGGGCTCGAAGACGCCCTCGGTGAGCTCCGCTTCTCGCAGTCGCTGGGCAGCTTCGACTGCGCCGCGGTCAGAACTGCCAGCCTCGTCGTAGCGCTGAAATGCCTCGAGTACGGTCGTCTGGTCAGCCTCGGACAGCGAATCCCAGCTCTCGCGGGCCTGCTGCACGTCGGCCAGTCGGTCGGCCATCGCCGACTGTTCGGACAGGGGCGTGAGAATCCGAATACGGTCGCTCGCACCCTCGGTAACGGCGTACTCGCTGATGATATCGAGTAGCTGTTTGTAGACTTGCCGGGCGTCGCGGGTTGCCAGTACGTCCAGCGCCGCGCCGCCGTGGGCGTGTCGCAGGATGCGCGTCGCTCGCCCGCGGGGCAGTCCGGCGTCGGTCAGCGTCCTGACATCACCAGATTCGATGGCCTCGATTGCGCGCTCGGCACCCAGATTCTCGACAAGTAGGTCACGGGTCTTCGGCCCGATACCCCAGTACTCCTCCAATCGCATCGACTGACAAGGGCCGCGCCAGCGTCTTATGGGTTTTCGTGTGGCTCAGCCGCCGACGAGAACGACTATCCTGCCGTCGATTCGAACTGACCGAATCCGAAGCTTTCCCTCAAGTGGTCGCCAGTTGGCACCCCTCGTATCGATTCGCTCTCTGACCTCCGCCAGCCGTTTCCGGAGTTCGAGTTCGCTGTCGATGGCCGTCTGCTCGACCGCTTGCTGCGGGCTGACACCTGACAACAGCGCAGTACCAGCAGCGTGTGTCGCTCCTCGCGCGGCCCCAATCGGCGTCATCGCACCGAACGAGACGCTTGCATACTGGGTTCCGCCGTCGTTGCGGAGCCCGATCTGTCGCGTCCCAATCCGGACTGCTGTCGCTTCGGGGTCGTACGTAGCGGTTGTACCGTACTCACTGGCCGCGACGCGGTCGACCGTGTTGGCGGCCGTCGACGCGTCGGGCGGGGGCTGACTCGGCAACCCAGCAACCACGCCCGCGACAGCAATGCTCGCCAGCGCAACCCCGACCCAGACATACCACGCGTCAGCGGGGGCTTCGAGATTCATGGCTGCCCTCCGCGCGAAATGCTGACTGCGGGCGCTCCGGTCGTGCTCCCACATCCTCCGCTCTTCCCCGATACGTCACCGGTATATGGATAAGTCGGTGAACACTCCGGTCCCTCGCCGTCGCGGTCACCGACGCCGATTCCCCCCGGCGGCACGGCGACAATCAACACCGACTTCTCCTCGAAATCGACTTCGTCCACCGAGCCAACGTCCCGAGACTCCCCGGCGATCTGGAGTTCGACATCTCGGTCCTCGCGGACGTACGTCGTCGCCGTCGCTGTCTCGGGTGTTCCCATATTTGCCGATACCTCGAAGCGGGCGTACTCGCCGTGGACGTCGATTGTCCAGACGTTGACTGTCGCGTACCACTGGCTCGGCACAGGCAATACTGGCATCCCTGCCGGGACGCGGACGGGTGTCCTCGTTCCGTTCACCCAGTTGTCGTAGTTGTCGAGGTTGAACGAGCCATTGCCGATGGCTGCACTAAATCGCTTTTTTACTATCTCCTTGGAGACACCGTCGAGTGTTGTGCGGATCTTCTTGTCGAGTTGCTCGACTGTGTCGGTCTCCGACATCGTTACTCCCTGCTCGCCTGCGACGTCTCGAACAACGCGACGAGTCCCAGACCTGACGACAGTGCGCCACTCGGTCGTTCCCATCTCCTCGGCGTAGCTGGGGCGCTTGTCGAGATGAGCGAGTTCTCTGACGATTGGGTCGCTAATATTTCCGCTGGCAATCGCCTCGGCTGTTTCGGCTGTGTTCCCGTACTCCTCGATGGCTTCTGTCACCTTGTTGGTAACCGCATCGTAGGCCGCTTTCCCCCTCGAATCGTCTTTCATCTTGCAGCCTACTTTCGTACAATCTCTGGGAATCTCGAGGCACTCGGAGCTGTCACAACCGTCCAATCTGGATACGATTTGGCTTGCAGCGGTGACTGTGACATCGTCGGGATACAGTTGGTAGGCAATCTGTGCCCTCACCCTCGTGGTGTACTTCTCGATTGACTCCTCAACCGCGTCCCTCACCTTGTCGTTGAGTTTGCGCAACTCCTCGGTGTCACCGTGGTCCGGGTCTGCTTCGGCGGCTTCGACCGACTCCGACCCAGCGACCAGTGCCTCGCTCGCCGACTGGAAGGTGAGTTCTGCGTCTGGGTCGCTCAGGCCGAAGTGGTTACCAATTTTGTTCAGCAGGCCGTTGACAATCGACTTGTAGGGCAATTTGAAGAAGTTCCTGTTTTTCACAGCCATCGGTGTGAACGTTTCGTCGTCTCCGACAGCCGGCACTGTCTCGCTCGTGACCCCTTCGGTGACGAGATAGGTTGGCGACCCCGACACCTCGTAGTTGACATCCTCGGTCAGTGACGACGAATCCAGTGGGACTGGCTCGGGGGGCGTCGCCGTGAGTCCTCGTTGCAAGAACTGCATCGCGTTTTCGATGCCTGTATCCGGAAGCTCGCTATCGATTTTCGACATCGCCTCCCCGTGTGCGGACTCGATTCGTTCGAGATACCCCTCCAGGGCGTCAAAATAGGCGTATCTCGCTTCGTAGATGACTTTCTGTCCGATGCTCGCAAAGGGCTCTTCACGGTCGAGATAGCGCGCTTTGTGTTCGCGGACCTTCTCGCGCAACTCTCCGTACGGTCCTGTGTCGCTGCCCTCGTGGATAATTTTGCTTCGCTCGAACGTGTGCGTGACTGTTGCGACCTCTTTCTGGATTTGCCTGAGGTCGTAGATGATTGCGGCCCTGAGTACGTTTCGAGACTGGAGTGGGACGCCGACGGTCGCTGTGTTCGAGAACTGCAGGTCGTCTTCTGTGACGGCGTCGTCCCACTGCTGTTCGAGTGTTTCTTCAATTTGGCCGGTCAAGGTTTTGTCTCGCTCTTCTTCGTCATCGAGAGGGTCCTCATCTGAGTGGCCCGAAGAGCCTTTGAACAGCGCGAATAGCGCGTTATAGCCGGGGTCACCGTAGTTCGCGAATTTCCCGCCGTCGGTGCCGACCGGAATCGTCCGGTCTGTCGCGGCTGTCGCGACGCCCGGCCCGGAACCGTAGACGTACTCCTCGTCAATTGGAAGGCCGTCCGGGCCGGCGTGATTGTAGTTGTCGATGCTTGCGTTTGGGTTCCGTCGTCGCTCTCCGACAGTCAGCGTGAACTCGACCTCTCTGGTTCCCTCCGCTGTCGTCTCGGTGCTCTCTCGGTCGCCTTCGATGACCTGATAGTGCTCTTTCGTCTGCACAAGTTCGGTACTGACCGTTCCCTCGATTGCCCGGTACTCGTCGCCAGCGTCTGGTTCGGTGACCTGCTCGACTGAGACGTCAGCCTCCTCGACCGCTGTCTCGTCAACTTGTGACCTGTATGCCTCATTCGGGCCATCGTGGCTGAAGACCGGTTTTTCGACTACCTCTGTCTCGACAGCGGTGCCGACCCGAACCTCGTAAATCCGGGTAATCACCGCCGACAGCGAGTTCGACCCCGACCCAGTGGCGAGGTCACGGATAGGGAGCAGACTGGTTTTGTTGACGCCGATGGTGTGTTTGGCGTCCATTCCGGGTGCCTCGCCGAGCAGGTCCTGCACACCCGGGGCCTCGGGAACATCGCCGGTCGCTTGCTTGCCGAAGAGCCAGCGACTCGCGTCACAGAGCTCTTTTGCGACGCTGGTCGTTGACTCACCGTAGTTGTTGTACAGTCCCTCCGCGTCGTGCATCGCCATGCAGAGCCAGCCTCGGCGAACTGCGTTGGAGAGTTGCGGGTCGGCCGCGCCGAAGACATCTTTCTGTGTTCGGTAGACCGCGTCGTTTGCTGACGGGACGACGTGGCGATTTGCGATCACTTCTGTTACTGGGAGACCGCCATACTGTGCGTAGCCACGTGCCCATCCCAGCGCGTAGATTCTGGCGTTGAACCGCTGGGCAAAGCCCGGTTTATTGATCGGCGCGTCGAGTCGCTGCTCGAACCGTTCAGTTCGGTCGTGCAACTGATACAGCGGTGACGCGACGGCCACAGTCACTGTCTTTGTCTCCGCAGCGCGCCGTTTCCCGTCAGCCTGTGCAACGGTCTGGATACCAGACAGTTCGGCCTCGATAATTCCTGTCTCGATACCCTCCGACTCTGAACCGGGTCGAATCCTCACACGGTCCGGCGCTGCCGCAAAGTCTTCCCGATTCTCGACCGCTGGCAGCGTCACCTCGGTCTCGACGCTGCCAACCGTCTGCCCGGCCCCGGATAGTTGGTCCTGCGCTTCGAGATAAAAGAGGGCCTTCAGATACTGCTCGAAAGTTGCGCCGTCGTCGAGTACCTCGCCGTACGGCGTGTCTGCCGCGTCAGTCACCGGTGCTGTCCCAGCCTGACGACTCGCGGCCC
The DNA here is from genome assembly GCA_028274925.1 of Halovenus sp. GTDB lineage: Archaea > Halobacteriota > Halobacteria > Halobacteriales > Haloarculaceae > Halovenus. The sequence continues at coordinate 5,286 of JAQCNR010000311.1, read as the reverse complement.
GGAGTGCGTCGGTAAGTGCTGTCTCCGTCGCGGCCGCTGTCTGCTCCATCGCCCGGTCAGTCTCCTGTTTGGGGTCGGGCTGGTCCGCTGTCTCGACCTGCACGACGAAAGCGACGCTGAGCAACACGAGTGCCAGCCCAACCAGTGCAAATGGAATTCTGGCGCGCCGGTCGCGCAGTAGCGACGAGACCCCGGTCATTGGTCCCACGTCCTGACGATGAGTGTGATATCGCCGGTCGAAACCGAGCGGGCGGCAGCCTCCGGGCTGTCGAACGAGCGCCGCAACTCGTCGACCAGTCGTTCGGCGAGGCTCGCAGCCAGATACTCGTTTGCGTCGTCGGTCTCGACATCGTCCTGTTCGATCTCTTCTCGAACTGTCTCGCGGTCGGCGTCGTCGAGCACCGCCGCGAAGCGTTCGTACCGGTAGCGAGTGAGTGCCATCGTCGAATCGTCACGTTCGAGCGCGTGTTTCGACTCGACAACCGGGAGAAAGCCATCGACTGTCGCTTCGGCCACGAGTTCGGCAACAGTCGCGTAGTCGCCGCCGTCAGCAACAGCTTCGACGGCAGCACGGCGAGTTGGCTGCACGCCGCTTGGCACTGTGAGCGTCGTCGTTCTAAGGTCCACGTCCGGCGGTGGCTCCGCTCCGACAGTCGCCGACCCAGTAACTGACGCGTCGGGATAGGGTGACCAGCGTGCGGTGACGCTGGTCTCGAACTGCGTGTTTGCCAGCACTGTCTGCACGCGGCTGTCGATTGCCGACTCGTACTGCTGGCCGGTCGGCGTGATCTGTTCATCGCCGACTGCCAGACTCCCGAGCGCTGCTGTCTTGACGTGGGTCGCCATCGACGCGTGGGCGGTTCGCTCCGAGCGGTACTCCTCGGGGTCCTCGTCGATTTCCTCACTGCTCGCCGTGGCGTCCTCGAGCACAGGCGCGACTGAGTAGGAGACATCGAACGTCGAGGTTCCGAGGACTGTTGCGGTCCGGTCTGGCTCGAAGGGGTCGGGCTGGTCTGGTTCGGAGAGGTTCACCGTCGAGAGCAGCACGACGGCGACGCTGAGTGCAAAGAGTGCGAACGCAACGTCAACGACGGTGTTGACCGCCCGGTCTCGGGTCATTCCCACACCTCCACCACGAACTGACCGGGCCGCTTGTCACCGGGACCGACTCGGACGGTTGCGGGCCGCTCGATTCGCTCGCTGTCCTCCGGAACGGTCAGTGAAGCCGGGGCTCCCGACCGGTCGAACGTCTGGTGGAGCACCGATTTCCGCTTCCCGTTGCCGTCGACGTACGTGACCGTGACAGCAACATTGTAGCCCTCAGGGAGCGTTTCTGGGCCGACTGCTGCTCGTACCGAGGTGTCGGCCTCGACAAGTCCGTCGGTACTGAGCTGGTCACAGAGTCTGTCTGCGGTGGGTTCGCCGACAGCGCGGTCGCTGCCGGTCGTCCCGACGATATCGGTGAACAACACGACGTAGGAACTCACAGCGAGACAGACGAGCGAGACGGCGACCAGCGCCGCCAGTGGCTCGCTCTGTCCGCGCCTGCGTCCTCGCTTGTGGTGCGCACTCGTAGCCATAGACTGGGCGGTCTGGTCGCACGTTCGTATTTAATTGTACGGCTCGACGGTGACCACCCGCTCGCCGTCTTCGACGGTCAAGCGCAGTACGAGTCGAACGCTACCGCTCCAGTTCGTCAACTCGACCGGCCCGCCGTCGGCGTGTCGTATCGGAACTGAAATCGCCTGTTTCTGTGTTACACCGCCATCGACACGGTAGGTGACTCGGGTTGCGCCGTCGACGCGCTCGAATTTCACCTGCGCAGGTTCGGCACGCAGCGGTCCGCGGTCGTGCATCTCCACAGTCACGATTCGGCGTGGTCCCGGCCCGTCGGCTGGTTCTTCGAGGCCGTACAGCGAACTCGCAGCCGATTCGACAGTCTGTATCTCGGCCGCTATCGCCTGCTCGCCTCTGGTCGTGGCGACCTGGTCGGCGGCCGTTACAGCGGTGCCAACGATGGCGGTCGCAAGGACGAGCACGAGTGCGTATCTGATCACGGTCGCGCTGGTTACCTTCCAGTATTTGAACCTCCGGTCGCGCTCGTCCGAGCGTTCAAATACCGGGCCGCGGCCACACTGCTCGTGTTCAGTCCATTCCGCGGCGACGAGCGTGCGGTCGAGGGGATGCCGATCCGACTGGTCGTCGCCGTTACAGTCGGCATCGCTGCGTTCTCGCTGCTCGTTCCGATGGCCGACAGCGTCGAACGTGCTGACCGGACTGAATTGACCGTCGAGCCCGAACCCCAACAGGTTCGTGTGGAGTCGGGTCAGCCCCCGGTCACCGTTCGCGTCGATGTCGTGACTACTGACGGTGCACCAGTCGAGGGTGCGACTGTCCTCGTCTCCGGCCGGTCGCTGCCGGTCGACGATGGACCGATTCCAATTGAGGCAGGGGCTGACGGATACGTCGAGTTCACTGTTGGCACCGATTCGGCAGCGGACGTAACCGTCTCTTTCCGCTCGCGCCAACATCGCGGCACACTCCAGTTGCACGTCCGTCCACCGCCATCCTCGGAGTATCGTGACAATCTCGACAATCCCGGGCTGACGGTTCGCCGCGAGGGCTGAGTTTCAGGGCCGCGAGAGCCGAACCCGAGCGGTACAGCCGTCGTCGTTCTCGAACTCGATGGTCCCGCCGGCACGCTCGACAACCCACGTCACCAGCCACAGGCCGACGCCGCTGGCGTGCTGGAGCGCAGTCTCTTGGCCGGAGAGGAGTGTTTGAAGCTCTTGCTCTTCGATTCCGGGGCCGTTGTCGCTGACTGTGATAACGACGTGACCCGAACCCGACGCGTCTTCATCCACACCAATCACTACGCGTGGCGTGTCGCTGTCGTTGTGCTCGATAGCGTTCGTGACGAGTTCCTCGAAGGCGGCGACGAGTGCGCTCCCACCGTCGACAACCACCTGCTCCGGGAGGTCGATACGCACAGATTCAGTTGCCACATCGAACCCATCTACTTCGTGGAGTTCTCTGAGTTCGGCCGCGATGTCAATCTGGTCGCCCTGCTCGGAATCGAGCATCCGCGAGAGGCGGCCGAGTTTGTTTGAGCGGGCAACGATGGAGTCGATAGCGGTCTTTCCGTCCGCCAGATTCGACAGGGCGTCCTCGCTCTCGATGCTCGCCTCTGCGAGTTCAATGTTCCCGCGAACGAGGTTCAGTTCGTTTCGGATGTTGTGTCGCAACATTCGGTTGAGCACGTCGAGTCGTTGCTCGCGCTGGCGGCGGCCAGTCACGTCTCTGAGGCTGAGGACAGTTCCGGAGACGGTTCCGTACCCGCGGGAGAGTCCCGAGACGCGAACATCGTAGAAGGTCCGTTTGCCGTCGTGGTCGAGTTCGACCTGTGTCTGGCCATCGTCTCTCTCAAGAACATCGCTCAGGGCTGGAACCAGCGTGGAGAGTCTTGTTCCGAGTGCCTCCCCGACTGACTCGCCGAGTAGCCCCTCACCGGCCGGATTCGCGTCGACGAGTCGGCCGTCGTCGGTCAAAATAATCACCGCGTCGTCGAGTTCGGTCAACACCGCCTCGCGTCCGGCCTCGCGGGTCGCTGGCGCAATGCCTTCAAGTTCGGCGTCGAAGACGGCCACGGCCAGCAGGAGCGCGGCGAGCATATATCCAATCCCGCTCGGGTCGATTCCCGGCGGCAGGGTGCCGAAACTGTACAGCGCGTTCAGCGTCAGCGGGAGTACCACGGCAGCCAGCACCGTCGTCCCCTGCCACCGATACAGTTGGTTGGTCCGGAGAACCAACCGGAGAACCAGCGCCGCGCCCGCGGCGAGCAAGAGATACGAGTAGACCTGATGGCCCCAGAATCCGAGGCCGTACTCCACATCGAGAACAGTGAAACTGCTGTAGGTGATCCGTTCGACGCCCGTCCAGACGAGGTTGTGGTCGCGGTTCGTCCAGACCAGCACCCAGAAGGCCACTGGCTCGACGAGCAATCCCGGGTAGACCCACCCCGGAATCCGGTGGTCGTTTCCGGTGTATTCCAGCGCGAACACCAGCCAGACAGCCGGCAGCACGGCCGACAGCGACAGCGCAACGCTCGTCCACAACTGCATCGTCTCGATGCCCGACTGTGTCACCTCGAGTGCCTCGACGGTCGCCCAGAGGCTCGCACTCGCCGCGAAGACTGCAAGCGGCGTTGCACCCGGCCGGTCGCGGTAGAGTAGCGCGAACCCGGCGGTACAGAGCCCAACAACAGCGGCCAGAACGATGAGTGAGAAATACAGCGAGCCAATCATCGACGTTGCTCCGCTGTTCGTCGCTTCGGGCTAAAAGTGGCCCGCCTCGGCCCCCGCTCACTCGAAGGACTGAGTGCGGAGTGCGGCCCAGACGGCGGTAAGTCCGAGCAGGATTGCTGGAATCATCGGCATCGCGAGATAGGCCTGCCGTCGCGACAGCCCCAGCGACGCCAGCAGCGACTGCGCCTGCGGAATGAACAGTATCAACACTGGAATGACGAAAAAGCAGACGAGGACGACGCCGACGAGGAGCCAGCCTCGCCAGTCGATCTCCACGGCCGGTTGGACCTGCTTCGGTCGGCCGGTCTGCTGGCCGTGGTCCGACGGCTGGTCCGAGTTATTGCTGCTTTCAGGCTCTGGTGTTGTGGATTCTGCTGGTCCCTGCTCGGGGTCAGGCGTCATACACGCTATCTGGTTTTACAACCACCTTGCCAAAGCCTTCACGCTCTTCGATGATTTCGTGAGCGCGGTCGGTTTCGCTCATCGGCAGCACTTCCCGGACGCGTGGTTCGAGTTCGCCCTCCCAGACGAGGTCGAGTACCTCGTTAGCCTGGCTCGGAGTCGCCATTGTCGAGCCGATGACTTCGAGTTGGTTCCAGAAGATTCGGTTGATGTCAGTCTCTGGTCGGCCGCCGGTCGTCGCGCCGCAGGTAACGAGTCGGCCGCCCTTCGTGAGGCTCTTGAGCGAGTCCTGCCAGGTCTGTGCGCCGATGTGGTCGACGACCATATCCACGCCGCGGCTGCCGGTCATCTCGAGAATCTCGGCCGCGAAATCATCTTCTTCGTAGTTGATGATGTGGTCAGCACCGACCTCCTCTGCGTATTCGAGTTTTTGGTCGCTGCTGGCCGTCGCGTACACCTCTGCGCCGGTGTAATCGGCAATCTGGACTGCTGCGTGGCCAACGCCACCGCTCGCCCCAAGCACAAGAATGTCTTCGCCGGCCTGCAGTTCACCACGTTCGATGAGCATCCGCCAGGCGGT
>JAQCNR010000307.1 GCA_028274925.1 Halovenus sp. | reverse complement strand
ATAGACCCGCTGTCCGTCCATCATGTGGGCGTGGGTGCCCGACAGCCCGAGTTTGCGCGCGACGTCCATCGCCTGGCTCTTGGTGCCGTAGGTCAGCCGGCCGAACCGGGTCCGAACCTCGAAGTCTCGCCCGAACATCAATAGCCCTCCAGCCAGTCGGGAAGGTCCTGCTCGCTCTTGATCTCCGGGCGTGTGATGTCGAGGCCCCGCTCCTGGGCGCGGTCGAGGAGGCGCTCGTGTTCGAGGGCGAGCACCGTCGCCGACCGCCCGCCGCGGTCATCGGGGTCCTCATCGGCCCAAGCGTGGGCGATGGCGTTGCCTTCGAGCACCTGCTCGTCTTTGCCGATGTCGAACGGGTCGTGGCCGCGGTCCTTGACGAACTCCGCGATCTCGCTGCGCGTGTCGAGTGCCGGCGGGTTGTCGTCCAGTGGACTCTCCATGCGCGCAGTTGTCACTCCGGCGGCTTATCGGTTGCGCCGACGCAAACTTTGCGGCCTTACAGACGCCTACCGACTGTTACATCAATCCTGGTTACAGTATCTGTAAACTGTGCTTGAATCGATGGGCTCGCCGATGATGTCCTCGACCAGCGTGGCGATGTCACTGTAGCTGAGTCCTGCATCATCCCACTCCCGTATCTGCTCAAGCGTCTCATCGTCGACCTTCCGGGGGCGACCCACGGGTTTGCCTTCGGCCTTCCGCCGTTCGACCATCTCCTTTGCGCGCTCGCGCGCGAGGTTCGCCCAAAACTCGTTGAACACGCCGATCATCTGGAGCATGGCTGTCCCCATCGCCGAGCTGGTGTCGAACGACTCGCTGATGCTGATGAACTCCACGTCGTGCTCGTCGAGCGTCTCGATGTCGCCAAGCACCTGCTGGAGCGACCGGCCGAACCGGGAGAGCTCCCGAACGGCCACGGCGCCGTACCCGCCGTCTTTGACCGCGGTCATCATCTCCTCGTACGCCGGGCGGTCGTCGGACTGCCCCGAGATGGCGATGTCCTGGTAGATGTCGAGAGCGTGGTCGTTGCGGTCGGCCCAGTCCTTGAGTCGGTCGCGCTGGCGCTCGTGGCTCCCTTCCTGTTTCTGCTGCTTGGTCGAGACCCGGATGTAGCCGGCGACTCTCATGTTGTAAAACTCTGTGCCTTATGCACGTATCTCTTGCGAAACTACTTATATGGAAAAGGTGGGCAGATACACTCCCTTCTGCAAGAGCCAGTCGAAAATAGCAGTTAATCAGTCGCCAGCGCCGTCTCCGTCGCAGTGCCGTTCCTCGTACTCAGTCCACGACTGGCTGAACTCGTGGTCGGCAAACGCTTTCTTCAGCCCACTCACCTGCTTCAGCCGAAGAACTTCATCGCGCTCCATGCCGAGTTCCGCCATGATCCGCTCGTCGCTCCAGCCACGGTCGAAGAGTTCGACCACGATGTCGCTCATGTCCCGAATCTGGTGCGTCCCGCGAGCCCGGTTGTGCCGGATCGTTGAGCCCATTCGCTCCTCTTCGGGTTTGTCGATGACCGTCACCGGGACGTGACCGTGGAGACGCTCACGGATGTCTTCGTACTCTTTGCCGACGATGGTCCGGTGTTCACCATCGACAACCTCGAAGCGTCCCGGCTTGGTCTCGTAGGTGACGATGGGTTGTGTGTACCCATCCTCCTTGATTGACTTGTGGAGTAGTTCCATCTCCGGCGTCGCCACCTCGTTCGGGTTGTAGTCGTTCCCCTCGACATCGTCCTGCGACACCCACTTGATGTGCTCGACGGGTTCGCTGAACGGCGACACGTCGTGCAGTTTCTCGCGGAGTGCGTTCAGCGCCGACACTTGGGCATCGAGATCGTCGGTTTCGTCGAAGAACTGCTCAACTGCGTCAAGTAGCAGCTCCTCGGTGAGTTCGTCGTCGCTCGCGCCGTCGACTGCGCGCCGGATGTCGTCCAGCGTTGTCTGGTCAGGCATTGGTTGCGTCCTCCTTCCACTCTCGCAGGTGTTTGTCGTCGGTGGCATCAGTTGCCAGCAGTGAGTCGCCGAACTCCTCGTGGAGCCCTTCGAGTTTCTGCTTGCCCCCCTTCGTCTGGTTGAAGCCGAGCCGCTTCATCCAGAAATCGTTGCGCTCCAGCGCCCACGCGATGCGCTCCCACGAGGGCCAGCGCTGTTTCGAGCTGTGGTCGGGATGTGCATCCGGGAAATCCTTCAGCCCCATCTCCTCGGTCCACGGCGGCTCGCGGTCAGGGTACTCCGTATCCTCGTACCACTCGATGAACGTCGTGATTTTGTCCGTGTAGTGCTCCCGCAATTCCGGCGTGTAGAGCCCGACACTCTCCAGCAGGAAGACCGCATACTCCTCCCACGAGAGGTGGTCAGGCTTCTCAGATTCCAGGTGCCCGAGCAGCGAGGTCCGCGCGTAGATGTTGCCGAAGTTGACGCCCGACACGCGATTCAGGACCTTCTCCCAGGTCTCGGGCTCAATCCGGCGGAACTGGTCGAGGCCGTTGCGCTGGTCGTCGCCGAACGGCTGGCAGATACGCTGCTCCGTCAGCGGGACGCCATTCTTCCAGAGTTGCTCGTACACCTGATTGTACGGGAGATCGCGCATGGCGACGTACCCCCAGACATCTCCGACCCGCCAGTCGTAGATGGGATAGGCGTTGTAGGCGTCGAGGTACTCGTCGTTGATCCGGACGCGCGTTGTCCAGTGTTTATCGCCGTATCGCTGTTTGTCCTCGTTCGTGAGCGTCCGGAAGCGGTTGAGGCTCTCGTCGCTCCGGATGGCGATCATGTCGGCGACTGTGCCGTCGTGGCGGTCGGCATACCACCGCGCGAACTCGTCGCCAAAATCCTCGAACTCCATCTCGGGCTCGAAGAACTCGAACGGATGCTCGTCGAGCGTGAGGGTATGCGCTGCGTCAGGCCGGTCGCGCACCCACTTCCCGCGCTCGTCTGGATTCCAGCACGTCCACTTGGGTTGAATCTGCGACACGGCATTCCGGAGCGAGAGCGGGAGACAGACCCAGTACACGTCGCCGAGCACGTCCTGACTGTTGTCGATGAGTGTCTCCATCTGCTCGATGGTGGCCTTGTACTGCGCTTCGAGATCGACGAACAGCACGTCGAACGTCTCGCCACGGCCGCGCTCGCGGAGTACCTCGCGCGTGAGCTGCATCTGGACCGAGGAGTCCTTGCCGCCGCTGACCGAGAGGTAGACGTTGTCGAACTCGTCGAAGACGTAGTTGATGCGCTCGCGGGCGGCGTCGAGCACGTTCTGGTCGCGGTACTTCTTCTGCTCAGACATGGTTAGTCCTCGCTGTCGGTTTCGCCCTCAATCACCTCGTACGCGACCCGGACCCTCTCCCCACCCAAGTCGCGCCCGAGATACACCTGCCCGTTCCCGTTGACTGTCTTCTTCACGACCTCCTCGGCGTCGAACACCGTACCGGCCTTGTCTGACTCACTCATCAGAATCCTCCCCGGCGAGTTCGATCTCGGCGTAGGCGAGCGCGCCACTGTACTCGTCCTCCAAGCGGAGTGTATGCGCACTGTCCATCCGACGGCGGTCGTCGTAGTCGTCGAAGTGTCCCGCTGCAATGTCGCCGAACAGCACGTCGACCCACGACTGAACCCACTCTGCCGGGTCATCGATGTCTTCAGGTGCATCCTCGTTGGCCGTCGCACGCAGGTCGACATCGGTCACGTTGATGTCCGTGCCAATCTCGCGGACTGTCCAGTCCGCCTCGGCCTGGGTCATCGCCTGGTTGCGCTCGATGCGCGTCGCGCGAATCCACGTCTCCGTCTCCGGATCGAGCAGCAGTGCCGCGTGGCTGTCGTCCATGTCGCGCTGTTCCGTCACCGCGAGGAGTTGCGTCTTCGGCGCATCCGGCAGCCCGCTACTGATGCGCTGGCCAAGTTGCCCGGGGGCCGTTGCGACCAGTTGGCGGGCGATGCGGTCGCCTTCGATGAGGTTCGTCGCGTCGACGCTGTCAGTGTGTCGCTTGGTGCTTCGGTCGTCGGAAGTAGTATTCCGCGCCATCACATGCACAACTATGTGGTGCATGGGTACTAAAACTTGTGGTGCAATGTTGTGCAGTTACTCGCCGCTCTGTTCAATTTCCTTCAGTCGGTTGGTCGCGCCAGGATATACGAACTGCGAGATTTCGCGCGCGCCGAGCGAGTCAAATTCCGAGTCGTAGAGTGTGACGAGTCGGTTTTCGGCCGCATCGATGCCGTCGTAGAGTTCGCCCTGCTCGTCGTAGATGTCGTGATACGGGAGGTCGTTGTCGACGATATACGCCCAGACATCGGCCGTCGTCAGGTGGTGGATAGGAGCCACTGCAACATCCTGACCGTCGCTGTCAGTCGGTGGCACGCCAGTGAATCGGTCGCGGCGCTGTGCCGACTCGGCAGCCCGGATGCCGAGTATCCGTGCATCCCAACCGTGCTGCTCGACGAGTTGGTAGTAGCACCCCCAGTAGCCGTTGTAGCCGTGTCCCTCTTCGCGCACCATTCGCTCGTCGTTGGCGGCCTCGGATGTTCGGACGTACACCTCCGCATCCCACGCAGCAGCCCGCCCGCGGACGAACTCGGTCACGCCGGGCACGTTCAGGAGTCCGTTGTCGAAGTGATAGACCGGCCAGTCGAGACCGAGATCCCGGGCGACGAGATGCCAGAGAACGAGTGAGTCCTTCCCGCCGGAGACGTGTAGCGACGGGTCGAACCGGTCGGCAGCCTGGCGGAGATGTTCGCGGGCCTGGTTGAGTCGCTGCCGATAGTCCGATGCACGTGCATGCAGTCGGAACCGCCGCCGTTCGAGTTTCTGCATCGTCAGGCTGTCGCGGGTTCGGTCGGGTCCAGTACCTCGCGGAATGCGTCGCGTGGCACTTCCGTGAACGGCGTGAACGCCATCGTCTGATTCGCCGCATGCCAGTACGGCGGGCGGACAGTCCGCCCCTCCATGCGAACGCCACTGATGACGCGGTCGGCGAACGAGGCGGGCGTCGAGCGGAGGAGCGCGCCGTTGTGATACAGCGCCGACTCGACCGTCTCGGTCGCATCCACGAGCCCGAGGTCGCGAATCTGACCGAAGCCCTGCGAGCGTTTCTTCCCGATGCCGGAGACGTGCCGCTCGATCAGCTCGACGACACGCTCCGGGTCGCTGTCAGGCGCGGGCTCGAAGAAGAACGTCAACTTGTCAACGCCGGCGTACGGTAACGCTGCGTTGTAGGACTTGAACGAGCCCGATGACGTGTTGATGTGCGTCTCCTTGACCTGATGGACCGGGTCGTCGTCGAAGTGCTTGCGCCATTTCGTTGTCGACCAGCGCTCGTGCTCTGCGAGGTCCGTTCCGTCGGTCGTGGCGATGCCAGCAGCCGTCGTCGCCCAGACCCACTCGTCGCCAACCTCGTACCGGCGGAACGGCATCTCCTTGACGAAGTACTCCGGCTCGCCACCATCCTCCAGTTCGGCCAGTCCGTCGTGACCGATTGCCTCCACGCCGGCCGCGAACGAGACGAAGCTATCCAGATGGATGTACGGGTCCGACGCCGCAATCGGGCTGCCGAGATCGACACGCAGGCAGTAGACAGTCCGAGACATGGTCAGGCCACCCGCTCGTCGAGGTCCACGACGAACTTGCGGATGGCGTCGCGGTTGTCCGCGAACCACTCGGTGTACGGGTTGCCAGCCGGCAGGCCGCCGTCGTACTCGAACTCGACGACGCCGTGGCCCCGCGAGGACATCCCGCCGAGTCGCGGCCGCTCGGCGAACAGGCCGAACGCGTGACCGAGGCAGGCCGCCTCCAGTTCCGTGTGCCCCGAGCGGAGTGTTAGGTCGTGATGCAGGCGCGTCCCCGGCACGAGAACCTGGACATCGTACTTCATCTGCTGGGCATCTTCGCCCTCCTGCCGGCCGCCCTCGCGGTCGTCCTGCCGAGTGTAAAACGTCCGCTCGACGAACTCGAAGACGGAATGGTCGCCCCCGCGGTCGGTGTAGCCGTTCGTCTCCGTGGCGATGGGCAGCAGTTGCCCGACATCGAGTCGGCCTTCGATCATCTGGTCTTCAATAGCCGTGCCGAGCAGCGACAGGGGCGGGATGTACTCGCGGATGTCGTGAATCAGCCGCCGGTTGAGTTTGCCCGCGCCGGCCGTTCGCTCCAGCGACCCGCCCGCGTACAGCGCGTTCGACAGCGTGTCGCTTACTTCGAGCGGGTCGTCGTCGGTGCTGAGTCGCTCCAGAAAGTCTCTCGCGAGTAGGTCGCGCAGCTGGCCGCGAAGGCTGTTGCCCGAGATGACTGGCACATCCTCGTGGTAGACGTCGCCGTTCTCCCGAACCGCCATCTCCAACGTCCGGAGTCGGATCTCCATCCCGAAATCCTCGTCGCTGCCGTGGCTGATCGGTGCTTGTGCCTCGTACGTGCCGGTGAAGTGTTCGACGTGGTTCATTAGTCTGCCCCGCTCTCGTCGCCGTCGCCGCCGAGATTCATGTACTGCTCGCGCATTTCGAGGACGACCAGCGCCTTGTGGTTGCGAACGGTGCGAAGGAACTGCTGGGCGTCGCCGCCATCGTCGTAGCGATGGACAACCTCCCGGACAGCGCCGTCCAACTCGGCCAGCGAGCGGACGCCCCACCGGTCGGCGAGTCGTTGGGCGAACGATGCGACCGTCCCCGTCTGTGCCGCGCCGCCGATTCGAGACGCGAACTCGTCGTCGAGGTCGCGGTGTGTGTCCACGCTGTCGAAATCGGTTCGGCAGAAGACGGCGTACGCAATCGTCGCCGCGTCCTGTATCATCTCCAGGTCAGTCTGTGTCGTACTCATGGTGTGAGTGGGTGGTGGTCGGTGTCAACACCGTCCCGTGGCTGGTCGTCGCCACCCCGCGACAGCGTGAGCGCGAGTTCCAGCCCGGCGGTGCGTCGGTGCGGATCGATGACGGTATCGCGCTCGCGGAATCGGTCGCGGCCGAGTTGTCGCAGGTTTCGGACGCGGGGCTCGCCGCTGCGAATTTCGTCGAAGGTGAATCCCGCGAGGCGGAGGTCCTCGACTGCGACCAATAGCCGCTCGAAGGCACTCCAGTCGGCGATGCGAATCGTCTGGCGGTCGTACGCCATCGACAGCGGCGACAGCGTCTCGTTGACTGGTGTCCAGAGATAGGCGTGTGACGAGCGAATCGGCGAACTCGTGATGTGCGCGGCCAGCGGCGGGTCGAACGCACCCGCCTGAAGCGACCGGAACGTACCGAGTAAGTCGCCCGTCGACGGACACTCGACACCGTTGACGTGAGTCAGCCAGTGCCCCTGTTTGAATCGTCGCTGATCCATCGCCCACGCGCAGGCCTGGCAGACGTGGTCCGACGACGGCATGTTGAGTAACGGATCGTCGCTGAAGTACTTCGGCGACGTGGCCTCGTCGACGTGGAGCCCCCGGCCTTCAGTCTCACAGAAACAGCA
>JAQCNR010000301.1 GCA_028274925.1 Halovenus sp. | reverse complement strand
CAACTTCGTCGTCTACCTCGTCGCCAAAGACAAGGTGAAGGCAGGCATCACGCAAGCAGATCGCGCTGTGAGTCGCTGGGCGGAACAGGGCGCGACGCACGGCATGATCGTCGCTCGAACACCGAACCGGCGCGTCGCCGGCACCGTTGAGGACGCGTTGGAAGCCGTCGTGTCGACAGCATCGAAGAAGGAGTGGTACGACCCGCTGAACGAGCCGAAACACGCTCTCATGGACGCCGTCGAGTCGTGCCGCGATGTCCTCACAGGGCCGCTGGAACCGTTCTCGACACTCCCCAGTGACGAGACCGCTCTCGAAGACCGAATTGTTCAAATCCCCGCTCACTTCGCCGGGGACGATGCGACTGTCAGCACCCTCCCGAACATCACTGTGGACGAGGGACTACAGTCAGAGGTGCTCGGCGTCCGGGGTCAGATCCTAGCGACCAAGGACGCTGTCGTGAACTTCGACCAGCTGCAAGGGAAACAGGTCACGGTCGAAGCGCCTGCCGAATGTCTCCCAGCAACGGAGGCCGCACAATGAAACCAGTCAACCTCGACGAGAACTCACTCAACGACGTACCGGTCGGAGACACCTACGCCGTCCGCTTCACCCTCGACACAGTCTTCGAGAACGAAGGTCAGTACCCACGTCGCAACCTGAAATTCACGGACGGCGGCGGCGACGACCGAACCATCACGATATGGAAGAACTCCGCACCAGCGGAGATCTACGACGAAGACTACGACAAAGGAGCCACATACCTCATCACCGCTGTCGAGTACGATATCGACGAAGGAAACGACGGGACGAAATACCAGAACCTCACCGTCCAGAGCGATGCTAAACTCCTCGAACTGGAGGGCCCCCCGACTACCGAGGAAGCTCTCGAAGACGGGCTCGCCGAAACCCCCGACACGTCCGCCGACAGCGGCGACCACGGCCTCACGACGTTCCGCGCCACAGCCGATCTGCCGGACTACGACGTCTACGAGTACGAACTCGTTCCGAAGCGAGGATACCGACCCTCAGGGCAGAACACGCTCCGGGCGACGTACAAAGCACGGCGTAAAGTCCGGCAGCAACTCGACGTAACACCGGTCGTCGTCGGCAGCGCGTTCAAGCTCGTGTCCCTGGTGAAACTCGCGCACGAACGCGTGGACCTGCCTCGCTTCGAGATCAACGAGGTCGGCACTCGACCGGTCGTCTACGCGGACGCGGACGACCGGGAGATCCTGGGCGAAATGCTCGGTGAAGTCCTCAAGGACGCGAAACGCGACCAGTACGATATCCACGGCATCGACAAGATCCTGGAGATCGACCCGGTCATCAAGAAAGAGGGGTTCCGCCTCCACGAGCGGTACAACCTCACCGTCGAGGTACTCCCCTCGCGTGCCGCCTACCTGCACGTCGATTACCGCCACCGGATCCTCTCCGACCGGACGCTCGACCAGCTCGACGACGACGAGATTCACCCGGGACTCCGGGTGACACCCTCCTACCGAGACAGGGGGTTGTACGTCATCGGCGTCGGCCCAGAAACCGTCACCGACAAGCTCCACATCGAGGGCAACAAGAGCCTCGTCCAGTATCACCGCGAAGAGCCCTGGGTCGATCCAGCGAAAGTCGACGAGATCGAGAACGCAGACCGAGAAGTCATCTGGACGGTCCGTCAGCGCGGTGATGGAACCGAGATGGCGTTCCCACCAGAACTCCTCGCACTCCAAGGGCACCCTGAGAACCTCTCTCGATTCGCACCGGACTTCGCGGAGAAACAACGGCTCAATACGCGGCTGTCCGCGCAGCAGTGCATCTCGAACGCAGAGGGCTTCGTCGAACAGCTCGGCACACTCCAGTTCGACGGGCACACCATCGAGTTCGAATCTGACCCGCTGCTCGGCGATGAGAACATCTCCGTTCAAGAGCTCTTCGACCCGGAAGCAGACGTGCTCCAGTTCAGTAACGGGCAGACCGGGACACACCCAAGTGATGTCACCAGCCTCGGCGTGTACGAAGCACCGGATCCCTTCCGCGTGTGCCACATCCGGATGGAAAAACGGGACGACCGGATCCAACGGGGCTGGTC
>JAQCNR010000299.1 GCA_028274925.1 Halovenus sp. | reverse complement strand
GGCGTTTCACGGTAACTGTGCTCTTCTTCGACCCGGAAGCAGTGCAAAACGACGTGGACCCAGCGGGCGAACCCGCCGCTGGCGGGCTCGCCCGCGTGCTTCCCTAACGCTTGTTTGGCTAGACGCCGACACTGCTCGACGAAGTCGAGGATATCGATTTCCATGACAAAGTCGGTTTCCTCGGCTTCGTCCTTCTACTCCGCGATATCAGCCGATTAGAACACTATTCAACACGGCACATTACGGTATTCCTGTGATCCCTGTTCGTGTGGCATCCTCGATACGTCTCAGGAGTCGGCGCTATCAGACGGGTCGTCCGCTTGCTGGGCATCGTGATTGCCCGTGTCGTCCTCACTCCCAACTTCGTCATCGCCAGCCACTGTCTCGTCACTGGGTTCGTCGGTATCAGCCTCGGTGGTCTCGATGGATATGGGTTCGGCCCGGTGGGACTCGCGAGTTGGTGCTCCCGTCGCCGCTGACGCACCGGCGAGATACCCGACTGTCCCACCGACAACCCCTCCGAGAACGGCACCGGGAAGGCCGCCCCGCTTGAGTCCGGTCACTGTCCCGGCGAATCCGCCGACGAACGAAAGCGCCGCGGGGTTCGGTTCGGTGGAGTCATCTTTCCTGCTGCCGCGATGGTCGGAAGCCATACTGCACCGTACGTTCTGGAGCTACTAATCACGTGGTCTGTCCGGACGGCGGGTCGTCTCCCTACTGGCCGGTCCCGGCGCGAACGTCCTGCTCCACGGCGTTGACCGCGAGCGTGTCGAACAGGTCCTGCCCGCTGTCGGTCAGTTCGTAGCGCTCGTGGACGTCGTCGGGCGCGCGACCGCGCCCAGTGGCCACACCGACGGCGCGTGCTATCGTCTCGTAGTTGTCCCTGACGAGCGACCCGACGAGAGTAGGCATTCCGGCACGGCCGGCGAGTTCCTCAGCCGCCGCACGGCCGGCGTACACCTGCTTGGCCGACCGATCTACCAGCACCATCGCGAACGGGGGGTCGCCGAACTGGGCGGCCAGAAACGACTGTGCTGTCTCATCGTACCACGAAATCGCACCGAGATTGTCGACCTGTTCGAGGGCTTTCGCAGCCACCGAACAATAGGGACACTCGCCGTCGTAGATGAGAACCGAGTCGAATCGAGTCACACCAGCATTAGGTGCTCTAACCGCAAATACCGTTTGATTAGAGTGCTGGCCTCAACGACGACAGATGCGGCCGACGCTACCGACCCGTGTCCGAAATCGAGTGTTCAATCTGGCAAATAAACTATCGCGGTCAGCTATCCTCAGCCGATGCCCGGAGTTCGGGGAAGTACCGGCCGTGAAAATCGAACGGGGCTGCGTGGGGCAGCGTCGCGCGAGCACGCTCTTCGAGGGTGTCGCCGGCAAGAACGAGGAGGCGAGACCGGTCGGCCGCTGTGTCCAGTGCGACGGTCAGCACGACGCCATCGTCCTCGGCGTCAGGGTCGGGCGCCGGGACGAATACGGGCTCACCGAAGTAGTCGCCGCCGCTGTCGAAGGTCTGCACCGTGCCGGTGTCCGTGTCGAGTTTCTCGACGCGACGGGCCCATTCAGTGACAGGCGTGTCCATTCCCATCGCGTAAATATACCGATGTTTGCGACACCAGTGCGCCGGGGAGACTGTCGGAAGCGCACTGCCGTCGTACAGCAACTCGCGCGTGACGGACGCTTCGCTGGGCCCGTATCTGCTTGCCTCGCCTGTTCCGAGGTCCACGGAGAACCGTTCGATACGCCCGGCGATGGCGCCCTTCTCGCCGGCTCGGAGATTCTCCAGATAGAGCGAGTCGATTGTCGTCGCGTCGGGGACCGTTTCGAGGTCGAAGACGAGCTCAGTCCCGTTGGCCCGTTCGAAGGCATTGACGTGGTGGAACCCGAACACGGCGTCGGTCACTGGCTCT
>JAQCNR010000296.1 GCA_028274925.1 Halovenus sp. | reverse complement strand
CCCGCGAGCCATCATCACCTCGTCGATATAATGCCCGTTGAGTTTGTAATGGTCCTCGCGGACTGCTTCAGTCTCGAAGCCGTGGTCGTCGAGGAATTCAATTGCCGACTCGTTCGAGGCGGGAATCGCGTTGTAAATCTTTTCCAGCCCCTGTTCGTCGGCCCAGCTCACCCCCCGGTCGAGCAGTTGGCTGCCGATGCCCATCCCCCGGTAGGCTTCGAGCACGCCGAGCGTGAGTTCGGCGGTGTGTTTCAGTTTTTCGAGGTCGACGTGTTTCAGGTGGACCCAGCCGACGACGTCGCCCTCGACGCAGGCGACGAAGAACATCCGTGACTCGATTTCGTTGTGTCGAATCAGCACCCCCTCGCTGTCGACAATATCTGCGACCGTCTCGGCTTTGACGTACTCGCCGCTGCCGATGGCCTCTCGAATCGCGCCAACGAGGCCAGTCAGGTCCTCCTCGCGGGCCTGTCGAATGGTGTAGGAGACATCCGTCGTCTCGAACTCCTGTTGTTCGCCCGCGTCGAAGGCGACACGAAGTTTCCCCTCGGCTTCTTCGATCACGCTGTCGCGTTTGAGAATCGCGACGTGGTGACCGAACTGCCGCGGTTCCATCCCCAGTGCGCGACGCGCACTCTCCGGTTTCGTTGCCCCCTCTCGCTCGACGTATTCGTAGAGATCACGCCGGTCGTCGTGGCTGATCTCTGGTTGTTCCAGTACCTCCATGCCGTGACATACCACACCATAGTACTTAATTCATCCGGCGAATCATGCCGGAGTCTCGCTGAGTGTCAGCGCGCCCCAAAGGTATAGTCAGCCCCGTGTGTATCGCTCGCATGGCCTGTCCACACCTCTCGTACCGGAGTTCGGCTAACGACACGGAGTTCGACCACGAGCGAGCCTACTGCGCCGTTGCCCAGCAGTTCGTCCAGCCGATGCGAGCAGATATCTGCAACGACCGCTACAACCTCGCACACGACGAGCACTGTGAGCTGTACCGGGAGTCATGAGTTACGAGCAGTATCTCGCTGGCGACCCCCTCATCATTACCGCCGCGCTGACCGGCGGCGTCCACGGCAAAGAGACGAGCCAGAATCTTCCGGAAACGCCCGAAGAAATCGGGGAAGCAGCGGCCGCCGTCGAGGAGGCTGGTGCTGCGGTTGTCCACATCCACGCTCGTCGCCCGAACGGCGAACGCTCGTTTTCGACCGAGCGCTTCCAGACCATCGACGACGAGATTCGCGCCCGGACAGACAACATCATCATCCAGCACTCGACGGGTGGAACGGGCGCGCCCGACGAGTTGCGCCACCAGCCACTCCGAACTGACCCACCACCCGAAATGGCCTCACTCGATATGGGGCCGCTGAACCGCTACGACCATCTGACCAGCGAGAACACCCGCGGACTCGTCGACTCGCTGCACGAGGAGATGGTCGAGCGCGGCGTCAAACCAGAGATGGAGCTGTTCAACGACGGCCACCTGAACGAGCTATATGGATTGCTGGAGCGCCGCGAGATGGGCGACCCAGTCTACGCGACGCTGATATTTGGCGGTGGCACGCTGACCCGACCCCGCCCACGGAACCTGCTTAACGCCGTCGACAATCTCCCTGACGGTGCGCTGTTCAATACGCTCGGCTTCGGTCGTCACCAGCTGCCGCTGACGACGATGGGGCTGCTGCTCGGCGGCCACGTCCGCGTCGGCCGCGAAGATAACGTCTACTACCGCGACGGCGAATTAGCGACGAACGAACAACTCGTCGCGCGCACTGCCCGCATTGCGGAGGAACTGGGTCGCCCGGTCGCCACGCCTGCCGAGGCACGAGCGGTTCTCACCCTCTAGGTCTGTTCGGCGTTCGGCACGGTCAACTGGACAGTCGTGCCGTCGTCGTCGTTGGTGATACTGACCGTCCCGTTGAGTTTCTTGATGCCCCACTTGATTCGCCAGAGGCCGAGTCCGGTCCCGTGTTGTAGCGGTGTCTCCGAGCCAGCGTCGATGGCGGCCAGTTCCGACTCGGGGATGCCCGAGCCATCGTCTGTGACCACGATTCGGTAGCCGGTGGCGTACTCGGTGAGGCTGATTTCGACCGTCGTTTCGGCGTGTTGAACAGCGTTGCCGACGGCACTGTCCACTGCCGCAGTCAGCGCTTCCCAGTCAGTCACCAGCGGCGCGGTCTCGGGACTGTCAAGTTCGATAGCAACGTCACCGTTGGTCCGGCGTTTGCGGTCCGCGATCACCTCGTTGACCACAGTGACCAGGTCGCGCTCGGTTTCGTGGAGACGCCGAGAGACAAATCGGTCGATGGAGCGCGCCTTGTGGCCCAGGTCAGCGAGGTCGTCCGCAGAGTCGATAATCGCTTCTGCGCGGTCGTCGTGGCCAGTCTCCTCGAGGACCTCGGCGTTACTTTTGATCACGTCGACGTTATTTCGGAGATTGTGCCTGAGCACGCGGTTCAGCACCTCGAGTCGCTGTTTGCGTAGTTCACGCTCGGTCACGTCGTGGAGACTCACGATGTACCCCAACTGGCGGTCGTGCTGGTCGGTAAAGGTCGAAATCTCGGGGTCGAACTGCTGTCTGCTGACGCCCGAACTGCGCTCGTAGGTTTCCATCTCGCGCAGTTCATCGAGCGTGATCTCGAGGAGGTCGCTAAGTGGTTCGCCAAGCGGTTCTGTCGGGGCAACACCGAACTCCTCGGCCGCCTTGGGGTTGAGTTTGATCACCCGCTCGTTGTCGTCAACGACGACGATCAGGTCGTCAGTCTCGCGGGCAATTGCCTGCTCACCGACGGTGCCAGCGGCGGGCGTCGACTCGAACATGTCGTACCGAAATAGCGCGAAGGTAACCAGCCCACACGGGATGGCGAACCCGAAGGCGTAGCCGGCCGCCGCCGCGGCGAGACTCACGTCATCGAGCAACGCTGGCGTGATATTGAGCACGAGTAACGGCACGATAGCGCTGGTTCCGAGACAGACGCCCTGCGTGAGCGAGAGGTGGCCATACTCGTGGGTTGTCCGGACGACGAGATAGACGCCAATAATGGTCAGAAACAGCACGTGGACCGTCGCGAGTGAGCCGATAGTCTGGAGCGCAACGCTGCTCGTATCGAGGTTGAGCGACGAAATAATCACCAGCCCTGCGATGCCAGCCAACGGCAGGGACAATAAGGCGATGGTTCGGCGCCGGACACGGGTGTACGTGCCCGTGTACTGCAACGAAAACACCAGCCACGGCAGCATGGCGAACGACCACGACAGGAAGGCAACGTCGGACCACAGCGGTTGCCCGCTACTCGGCCCCTCAGCGCCGAAGATGACGCCGGCCGCGCCGCCAGCGAACGCGCCGAGTCCGATAAGCAGCGTGAACATCCCGAACGCTGTCACGCCTGGTTCGTTCCAGCGGCGGACACAGTACACCCCCAGCGAGCACAGCACCAGCCCCGAAAGCAGGGCCACAGCGAACAGTCCGGCAGCCAGCGGGGGTGTCATTGTAGGGATGTTTATCCGGATTTGGTAAAAAACTGTACTACTCTTGCTGTCGGAGAGACAACGCCGTTATCGCTCGGGGACGCCGGTCAGAATCTGGGCCACATCTGCGATATTTTCCGTGTCGAGCAGGAGTTCGGCGGCCTCCCGAAGGGTGTACGTTACTGCACTGTCGACACCGTAGCAGGCCGCGTACAGCGCCAGCCAGTCGTTCATCGCTCCCTCCAGAGCGTGGTACTGGTCGGGCGGAAACTGGACCATCTGCCCGCCGGTGCGGGCCTCGATATACAGCGAGATTGCTGGTCCGGCCCCCTCGCGGAGATACGCCATTGCCTGCTCCGTGTCCGGCGGCGTCTCCGGTTGCTCGAAGGCTGCGCAGTCGCTGGTCG
>JAQCNR010000282.1 GCA_028274925.1 Halovenus sp. | reverse complement strand
ACGGTGGCCATCGGGAACCGTGAGCAGTGAGCGTCGAGAGGTTTTTTCCCCAAGTTTTTACGAGGAGTGGTTCCCGCAGCGAGCCGAAGGCTCGCGAGGAAACCCGACGACGTAAAAAGTGGTAGTGCGCGGGACCGGATTATGAACCTCGCCGAGACGGTCGCTCACTTCGTTCGCGCTGCGACTCGTCTGGTTCAAATCGGTCCTGCTCCCTCACGGCAAACTGCTCGCTACGCTCGCAGTTTTTGTTCAGTGCGCGGGACCGGATTTGAACCGGCGGACCCCTACGGGACAGCGTCCTAAGCGCTGCACCTTTGGCCTGGCTCGGTTACCCGCGCGCACTACCTCATTCCGACCCGGTCCAAATGAACGTGTCGCTTGCCGCTGCTAGCATTTATACAGCTAACCCACCTACCTCACACCGTGTACCGCGCCAGTGACGAACTCGAGAACGCCGAATGGCTGGACACCCTCGAAACCGCAGCCGACCGGCTGGAACTTGGCTCTGACGCCCGCTCACACGCTCGCGATGTCTTTCTCTCGACTGTTCCCGAATCAGAGCGCTCCAAACAGGCCCGCGTGGCCTCCTCGCTGTACGTCGGCGCACTCATCGCTGGCGACCAGCGCTCACAGACTGCTGTGGCCGACGCCGTCGGGGTGTCACGGCTGGCCGTCCAGCAACACTGGAAAGCCCAACTAGAAGCGACGGGACTCGAACCGCCGGGCTGGTAGCTACTCCAAGTCAGCACTCACTCGTCCATCCCGGTCGGGCGTCAAATTGCCGTGTTCGTCGATTTCGCCGTCGACGATGCGCGTCGAAGAGATGATCTCGCCGTCTTCGGCGTAGACGTGGTCAACGACTTCGAGTTCGAGCGGTTGGGCCCCCCGTTCGCGGCGAATTTCGTTGATCCGTTTCCCACCAGTTTTTGTCTCCGGTGAAACGACGAGCACGTCGAACTGTGCTTCTGTCGCAATCCCGGTCGGTTCGGTGAGCTTTCGGATGCTGTACTCGCGGTCGTACTCGGCTGCGAACCGTTCGAGTTCCGCAGCGAGTTCCGCTCGTCGCCGCTCGAAGGACTGAATCGGGCGGTCTGCGTGGCGGGTTCGGGGGGCAAGGTCGTCGCTGGTGAGTCCAACAGTCACATCTCCAAGCTCGAACGCACGGTGAAACAGCGCGCGGTGGCCGTCGTGCACCGGATCAAATGTTCCACCGAGTGCAACGCTCATATCTCTTGGAAGGGTAGCTCGGGGTTTAGTGGCTTCGGATTCGACGCTACTCGTCGTCTTCGTCCGTGACAGTAATCGTGACTGGCTCGCCAGTCTCCTCGTCGCCATCGAGATACTGGTCGAGGTTGAACACCGCGTTCATATGGCCCTGTACATCGTCGATAACGCCGCCGATGAGTTCGCTCGGAGCCATCGCAGAGTACTCGTAGGGGTTGTTCCCGGCCCCGTCGCTCTCCCGTTTGCCGCGCTCGACAGTCCCGTCGTCGTTCAGGGCCGCGAGTGCTTCTCGAACGGTGCTCGGATAGAGACCGGTTCCGTTGGCAATTTCGTCACTCGTGCTGTCCGGGTGCTGTCGGAGGTAGATATAGATGCGAGCGCGTGTCTCGGTTTCGAGAATCCACGAGAGCAGGTCGACGACACCCTCGTCGAACTGCTCGATTGCTCTGTCGGCTTCGGCTTCGAGTTTCTCGCGTACATCACCCGAGGGCTCTCCCTCAGTGGCATCCTCGGCTCCGGAATCGTCATCTTGTGTCTCGTCAGCAGCCATCGTTCGTGGTGAGCAAGGCGACTCCCTGATAAAAATGCTTGGCTTAATTTCGCTTCCAGAGACCCGTCATCAGTCGAAATCTGTCAGCGAGCGTTGTGATTCCTCCTCACTCTCGTCGGTCCCAAAAGCTGACAGTGTCGGCTGCTCGTTCGCACCAAAGGAGAGATTCGAGACACGTACACCGACTTTTCTGATACGTTCACCCGCAAACTCCTCGAACAACTCCGCCGCAACCTCACGAAGGAGTTGCTCGTCTGCGACCGGTCCAGGGAGCGATTGTGCCCGCGTTCGAACGTCGAACGGTGGCATAACAGCCTTGATGCCGATTGTCTGGTAGAGGACATCTCGGCGTGCGGTCCGCTCGGCAACGGCTGTCGCGAGCTGGTCAATCCGGTTGTATTGGGCCTCCGCGTCCGCGGTCGGTTCGTGGAACGCAGATTCCCGAGAGAAACTCTTCGGTCGGCCTGTCGGCTGCACTTCTCGTTCGTCTTCGCCGCGGGCGTACCGCCGCACACGACGGCCGCGCTCGCCGAACTTCGAGTCCAGTTGTGCGGGGTCAGCCGCAGCGAGGTCACCGGCGGTTTCGATGCCCAGTTCGCTCATCTGCTCGGCTGTCACCGGGCCGACGCCGTGCACGTCCTCGACCGACAGGTCGGCCAGAAAGGACTGTACCTCTCCCGGTTCGACGACGACCAGCCCGTCGGGTTTGTCGTGGTCGCTGGCCACCTTAGCCGCGCTCATCGTCGGTGCGATGCCGAGACTGGCCGTCACGCCAACTTCAGATTCGATTCTGTCCTTCAACTGCTGGCCAAACTGTGCAACGCCATCCCAGTCGACGCGGTCGGTGATATCGAGATAGGCTTCGTCGATACTCACGTTTCGGACAGTCTCCGCCTCCTCGTCGAGAATCGCCTGTGCATCCTCGGCGATTGACTCGTAGTACTCCATATCCACTGGCCGGTAGAAGCCTGCTGCGTCGACATCACCACCGTTGCGGGCCGCGTCAATCTTTCGCGGGAGTACCTCGAGTGCTTCGGAGATGGCCTGTGCGCTTTCGACGCCGTAGTCGCGCGCCTCGTAACTCGCCGTTGCGACTGCGCCGTTGGTCGTGCCCGGTTCGTAGCCCATCCCGACGACGAGCGGTTCGCCCTGTAGCGCAGGCTCGCGCAATCGCTCGCATGACGCGTAGAAACAGTCCATATCTGCGTGGCAGACTATCTGCTCGGGGGCAGAGACGCCGGGCAGTCGGCCACGCTCCATACACCCAGATACGTGGCTACGGAGTTAAACTCCAGCAAGTGTGAAAATACCGCGGCACTGCCGGCCGGTCAGTACCACGGCCCGCTGTTTTATCTGCGGTGCCAATGGCCGTGCTGTTCAGCGGTCGTTCCCGCCGGAAGCCCTACTCACCAGGACTTCAGGTACGTGTTAACAGTTCACAGGCTTAAGCCTTTTCACCATTCCCCTCAGAGAGTGATCCGGCACAAGGTGGCCCGGAAATGAAGGTAGACGACGGTGATGTCGATTCGCGTGAGGCCACAACCGACAGGTATGGACACGCACAGTATCGCGGGCGCTGGGGCCGTTCGGTGGGAGCATGACGATTGAGCAAACCGACGTAGACTGCCCAGACTGCGGGACGAACCTGCAGGTCATCTACGTGACCGAACTCAAACAGTCGATCTCGGGCTGGGCCTGCCCGAACTGCGGGTACGTCGCCTCGAACCGCGACGGCTCCGAGGACTCTGTCGACGTCAGCGAGAAAGAGTATCTCATCCGCGTCGAGAAACCGCTCAAAGCGAGTGATACGCGAACGCCCTCAACCTCCGTGACAGAGGAGTTCCGTGCGCGGGCGTCGGGCAGTTCCTCGGACGAACTCTGGCTGTTAATCGACCCGGACAGCGACGAAATTGTCGACGCAGTCGTTGGCGACGACGTTGCGGACCGCAGATAATCACGTTTTATATCCCGGCTCTCAAAGAGAGACTACGTCCGTGCCAGAGAATTACTACGAGCGTCTCGGCGTCTCGCGAGACGCCTCGGACTCGACGGTCAAATCGGCCTTCCGCGAGCGGATCAAGGAGACACATCCGGATGTCAGCGACGACGAGGCGGCGTCTGACCGGACGAAGCGGCTCATCGAGGCCAAGGATGTACTCACAGACGACGAGGAACGGGCGAAGTACGACCGACTCGGCCACGAGGCCTATCTCAGCCACTCTGGCACCACCACAGCCACCGAAGAACACGACGACGCCACGCAGTCTCAGGAGAACACGACGACTACAGACGCCAGCACTACGTCGGGGAACAACTCCGCCACCGGCGCGAGAACCACCAGCCACCAGTCAGGAAGCACTGACAGCAGACGTACCACACAGCAGAGTGACTCGACAGGGGCCAGCGAGCACGCCGGTCAATCGGCGAACTGGTACGATACGTCTCGCCAGCAACAGTCCAACAGAGCGACAACCGACCGCCACCACGTGTGGGATACTGAGCAGTCCTACGCCGTCGGAGACTCGCCAGGGATGTTCTCGCTGCGCGAACTGGTCACCTCACAGCGGGCGATTGTCCTCCTCGGGACGACGTTCGTCATCTACCCCGTCCTCCTGTTTGGTGCGCTGTTTCAGTCGTTTCCAACGGCGGCAAATCTCATCGTCGCGATGTGTATCATCCTGGTCGTTGCCTTCCTCCAGAGCGTCCCGCAGGTTGGAATGGTCGTCTTCGGCGTCTGGCTCGCCCTCTTGCCCGTGATTCTGTTCGGGGTGGTTGGTGTCCCGGTCCTCAGTATCACTGGCGTGCTCTCGATAGCTGCCGTTGCGTTCCCGTTCGGACTGTCCGTGCTGACGTGGATTGCTATCGGACCGAGCCGTCGTCAGTTCTAGAACTGCGCGCAAATCTCGTCGTGGAGTTGGTCCCGCACGGCGTGACTCTGTTCGCTGTCGAACTCGACCGACAGCAATTGCGTGCCGTCGCGGCCAACTGAGTCCTCGAACGCCTCGCAAAATTCCGCTCTGTCTTCTACGCGCTCAAACGAAAAGTCGTATAGCTCGCCTGTCGGTTCGAAATCGAGTCCGTGCGGTGTCTTGAACTGCTCGGTGAACGGCGGCTCGAACTGCTCGATTGGGAGTTTGTGGAAAATCCCGCCGCCGTCGTTGTCGAGTAACACGATTGTCGCGTCGACACCGCAGCGCCGGAGCGCGAGCAGTCCATTCATATCGTGGTAGTACGCCAGGTCACCGAGCACGAACACGAGCGGGCCTTCGGCCACACTCCCGGCCCCGAGCGCCGAGGAGACAATCCCATCAATTCCGCTGACTCCCCGGTTGCCCAGCACCGAAATGTCGCCAGTCCGGGGCGCGCCGAATCTGTCGAGGTCACGGACCGGCATACTGTTCGAGACAAAACACGTCGACGGGTCGGGCAACCGCTCGGCGACGGCGTCCAACACCGCGCCCTCGAAAAACTTCGACTTGCACGCCGCCGCAACACGCTCCCAGTACTGCTTCTCTGTCCGCTCGAAGCGCTCACAGTAGCTGGACTCCGCTGGCTGACCGACCGTCTCGGCGAGGGATTCAGCAAACGGAGTTGGGTCCGCGGCAATCAGGTCTGTGGCGGTGAACGCTGCCTCGTGAACTTCCCCAGCAGGGTCGACAAGCACCTGGGTCTCGGCGTGGTCTCGGAGGTACTTCCGCAGAACTTTCGAGGTAGGTGACGCACCGAACCGCAACACGACCTCGGGGTCGGGCCAGTCGACGCCGTCGAGATACGAGTCGTAGCCGCCACAGATTGTGGTCTCCGCGACGTGGTCGCCGAAGCGGTGGCCCGACAGTGGGTCAGCCAGCACCGGAAAGCCCGTTGCCGCAGCGAGGTCAGCCAGCGCGGACCGCTCCGGCGTTGGTGCGTTCGCAGGTCCACAGACAATCAGCCCGCTGTCGGCAGCTTCGACGCGCCCTGTCAGGGGCGCTATCGCGGCCTCCGGCGGTTCGAGTTGCCCCCGACTCTGGCGGAGGAACGGACCGTCGCGTCCCCCTGCTCCGAGTGGTGCGCGCTCCGCGATGTCGGCCGGGACGTCACCCTCAACTTCGACTGGTTCGAGCGGTTTGCTGAACGGCACGTCGAGGTGGACTGGTCCTGGTGGCATACCGGTTGCCTCACCGACTGCGCGGGCGGCAATCACTCGTAACGAGCGAAGCTTTCTGGCCTCGGGTGCTGGCTCGGGTAGCGTCCGATAGTACCGAACAGCGTCGCCGTACAGTTTCACCTGGTCGGTCGTCTGGTTC
>JAQCNR010000279.1 GCA_028274925.1 Halovenus sp. | reverse complement strand
GCGGTACGCATCCTGATGGACGGCGACCTGCAAGGACAGGCCCAGACCCGAACCGAGAAGGACGATTTCGGTTCGGATTTCGTCGCTGCCGAAGACAACTACCTCACCGTCTGTTCGATGAATCTCGCCTTCCGCCGCGAAGTGATCCCAGCCTTCTACCAGTTGCCGATGGACGACAACGAGTGGGATGTTGGCCGATTCGACGATATCTGGAGCGGTGTGTTCCTCAAGCGCGCCTGCGACCTGCTCGGCAAACAGATCTACAACGGTCGACCGCTCTGTGAGCACAACAAGGCCGCCCGGTCGACGTTCGACGACCTGCACAACGAGGTTGCTGGCCTCGAACTGAACGAGCACGTCTGGGAGTGCGTCGACGACGTGGAACCGAAGGTTCCACGGGCCGCTCAGACGGAGAAGCCGTCTGAGGACGATGTCGGTGAAGACGCAGAGAGCTACGAAGACGCGTTCCGCGCGATGGCCGACTCGCTCTGTGACGCCGACCCCGAGGCCTACCGCAACGGCGAGTTCCTGCCCTACGTCGGCGAGCATATGCACGACTGGCTTGATTGTCTCGACGAACTACAGCGCGTCCCCGCCGCGGCAGACGACTGAATCGACAGCGATAACCGTAATTTGGAGAACTCAGATACATGACCAACGAACACGGACGAACGGACGAACAAGTATCGAGCGACAGACGACGTATTCTCGCGGCCAGTGCCGCGGCTGGAGCGGCAAGTCTTGCGGGCTGTTTCGGCATGTTTGGCGGCGATGACAACAACGACGGCGACGCCTTAGATTTCAGCCTCGCCACCTTCCGCGGGTCCGGGCCCCTCGTCTCGGGCCGACCCGAGCCGAGTGGAACCTCGATTGCAGACCTTCCGGACCTCGAAGGAGAGTTGAACTTCTACCTCGGCGGCGGCGAGGGTGGGCTGTACCTCGACCTTATCGACATCCTCTCGCAAATTTACCCGGACTTCTCCTACCAGCAGTCACTCGACGCCTCGAGTCAGCTCTCGAACCGCATCGTCGAGGAGGTCAACGCCGGCGCGAGCCAGGCCGACCTGTTCCTCGCAGTCGACGCCGGGTCGCTGGGCAACGTTGCACAGAACGGGGCGGCACTGTCGCTCCCGTCGGAGATTACCGGTGAAGTCCCGTCGAGTCTCCAGGCCGAGGGCTGGATTGGTTTCGCTGGGCGCGCCCGCGCAGTGCCGTACAACTCCAGTCAGCTCAGCCGCTCAGACATTCCTGACACTGTGCAGGAGTTCCCGGAGGCCGGCGTTCTGCAGGACAGCATGGGCTGGGCACCGACCTACAGTGCCTTCCAGGCGTTCGTCACGGCGATGCGGCTGATTCGCGGCGAGTCCGAGACGCGCTCGTGGCTCAACGCGATGGTCGACGCTGGCATCGAGCAGTACCCCAACGAGTTCGCCATCTCGAACGAGGTTGCAAACGGTGCACTGAACGCTGGCTTCGCGAACCACTACTACTCGCTTCGCGTGCGCAGCCAGCGCCAGAACGCGCCTGTCGAACTCGCCTTTACCAGCGGCGACGCCGGCGCGCTGATCAACGTTTCCGGCGCACAGATCGTCCAAGGTGCCAGCGACGTCGAACTTGCGGAGAACTTCATCCGCCACCTGCTCTCGGCAGAGGCACAGGAGTTCTTCGCGACGCGAACCTTCGCGTACCCGACGATTCCCGGCGTTCAGCCAGTCGGCGGCCTGCCGACCATCGACGAACTGAACCCACCGGATATCGACCTCGCAGCACTCGCAGACACCGAACCAACGCTCGAACTGTTGAGCGAAACCGGAATCCTCTAAGGAGCAGCTACCGAATCCTCGATGGATGGACAGCACAACAGACGCCGGCGACGACGGGTCCTCGTGGCCCCAGCAACTTCACGCCGGAGCCGCGCTGGTCCGCCGGCGATTCAGGGAACTCGGACTCGCAGCCGTCGCGACACTGATCGCGGCGCTGCTGTTGATTCCGTTCGTCTGGCTGCTCGAAGAGGCCAGAATCGTTGGCTTCGACGAAGTCGTCGCGATTGTCTTCAGCGCGAGCACCGGAGAGATTATTCTCAACTCGCTGCTGTTGACTGGGTCGGTGACCGCGTGCTCGATTCTCATCGGTGTGCCACTGGCAGTCCTGACTGTCCAGACCGACCTGCCCTTCCGTCGGTTCTGGACCGTCGTCGCGGCGCTCCCGCTTGTGATTCCAAGCTACATCGGAGCCTTCGCCTTCGTCTCCGCGTTCGGTCCCCGGGGTGTGTTGCAGGGAGCGCTCGCGCCGCTGGGCATTCAGGAACTGCCCGAGATTTACGGCCTCTTCGGCGCGACGCTGGTGTTGACACTGTATACCTACCCGTACGTCTACCTGACGACGCGGGCCTCACTGCTTTCCTTCGACGGCACCGTCGTCGAGGCAGCACGGACGCTGAATCACTCCCGCTGGGAGGCATTTCGTCGCGTGACACTGCCACAGATCAAGCCCGGTATCGCTGCCGGCGCACTGCTGGTCGCGCTGTACACGCTGTCGGATTTCGGGACGCCACAGATCATGCGCTACGACGTGTTCACGCGGATGATTTACGTCCGCTACAACAACTTCCTGCTGGGCCGGGCGGCCGTGCTGTCGCTGTTGTTGTTGGTGCTGACTATCGTCATCCTGACCCTGGAATCGCGTATCAGCGCGAACAGCGAGGGTGCACACGTCTCGAGCGGCAACCGACGCGCGGGCCGTATCGCTCTCGGCTGGTGGAAACTGCCCGCAGTCGGGTTCTGTGCGCTGATTGCCGGACTCGGACTCGCACTGCCGGTCGGAATTCTGGTGATGTGGCTTCGACGGCCGTCACCGGGCTTCGCCGAGGGTGGGTTCACCTTCCAGTTCGGCTACGTCCTCAACTCGATGAGTGTCTCGCTGGCGGCAGCCGTCATCGCGGTCATCGTCGGCCTGCCGCTGGCGTATCTCTCGGCGCGCAGCAGTTCCCGGTTTGGCTCACTGCCGGAGCGAGCAAGCTACATCGGCTACGCGACGCCGGGCGTCGTCGTCGGACTTGCCTTGCTGGTCTTCGGCATCCGGTACGCACGGGTGCTGTACGGGACGATATTCGTCCTCGTATTCGCGTACGTGATCCGGTTCGTGCCACAAGCCGTCGGAACGATGAAATCCTCGGTGTTACAGGTCGACCCCACCTACGTCGAAGCGGCGCGGTCGATGGGCGATACGCCGCTGCGGTCGTTCCGACGCGTCGTGTTACCACAGATTACGCCCGGAATCATCGCCGGCGGGGCGCTGGTCTTCCTGACGACGATGAAGGAACTGCCAGCGACGCTCATCCTGAAGCCGCTGGGCAGCGAGACTGTCGTGACCTACGTCTGGCAGGTGCAGGAGGCCGCCTATTATGGGCAGGCCGCCGTGCCAGCGCTGGCACTCATCGGTGTCTCCGCGCTGTCGATGCTGATTATCCTCCGACAGGACGGCTACGACGGGACCTAATCCGGAGGAGACAATGAGCGAAGACCGACTGTCGGCCGTCGTATCGCGCGGTCAAGACTGGCTGACCCGGGACCGGCAGGCAACGCTCGTACTCGCGGTGCTGACCGGCGTGGGGATTTTCATTCTCGGCGAGACCGTCTTTCCGTACTACACCTCGAACCACGACGAAGCCGTCTATCTCCAGCAAGCAGAGATGCTGCTAGAGGGACAGTTGCGGATGCGACCGCCCGTCTCGGAGTCGTTTCAGCCGTGGTTTTTCGTCTCAGACGGCGAGTCGATGTACTCGAAGTACACGCCCGTCACGGCTGGACTGTTCGCACTCGGTGGAGTTGTGGGTAGCTTCCGCCTCACGCTCGCAGTACTGGCGGCACTGGCAGTCGCGTTGACCGACGGCATCGTGAGCGAACTGTTCGACGACCGAACAGGGTTGGTGGCCGCGGTACTGCTCGCGGTCTCGCCGCTGTTTGTCCTCCAGTCGAGCGCTTTCCTGCCGTACGTGCCTGCGTTTACGCTGAACCTGCTGTTCGCGTGGGGCTATCTCTGTGCCGACCGAACCGGACGCCGACGGTTCGCCGCCCTCGCCGGCGGCGCAATTGCTCTCTCGTTTTGGGCACGACCGTACACTGCGGTGCTGTTTGCGACGCCGTTTATTTGTCACGCGCTGTGGACGCTTCGGAGCCTCGACCGCGACGTGATTGTCCGGCAGGGTCTCGTCGCTGCACTGGGGCTGGTCGGCGTTGCCCTCGCGCTCGGGTACAACGCCGTCATCACGGGCGACCCGCTCACCTTCCCCTACGAGGCCTTCGCCCCCCGGGATGGGCTGGGCTTTGGCGAGCACGAAATTGTCGGCTACGAGCGCGAGTACACCCCGGAACTGGCACTCGAAGCCAACGGGCGCAATCTCTGGCAGTACGCCACCCGGTGGGCGCCCGCCGGAGTGTTCGGCACCCTGCTCGCAGTTGTGGGCCTCGGAGCGGTGCTGCGCCGGCGTGAACACCGGCGAGACCCGCACACACTTGCGGTGCTCGCCGTCTTCGTCACCATCACCGTCGGCAACATCTACTTCTGGGGGACACTGAACGTCCTGGGTGACCTCTCGAACCCGAACGACGGCCTCATCTCGCTTCTGGGACCGTACTACCACGTTGGACTGCTGTTGCCAACAGTCACACTCGGTGCAGTTGGGGCGACCAGCCTGTTCGACACTGCGAGGGACATCCACGAGCGTGTGGACGGCCCCGTCGCGCGGGCGGTGCCGGTACTCGGAATCGCCGCAGTACTCGTCTTCGCCGGTCTGGCCGCCGGTGCCGTCGGGGCACCGCTGTCGGAGAACTACGAAACCACCGAGCAGTACGAGCATGCCTACAAACCCGTCGAAAACCAGCAGTTCGAGAACGGTCTCGTCTTCCTGCCGACGCCGTACGGCGACTGGCTCAACCATCCCTTCCAGAAACTGCGCAACGACCCCGACTTCGACGACGAGGTGGTCTACGCCATCCAACACCGCGAGTTCGCGGTTGTCGACACCTTCCCGGAGCGACAGCTCTACCGGTACACCTTCCGCGGCGAGTGGTTGCCATTCGAGGGACAGTCGGTCGATCCCCGACTCCGAGAAATCGAGCACGTCAGCGGCGATCAGGTCGAACTGAACCTTACCCTCGGGATA
>JAQCNR010000267.1 GCA_028274925.1 Halovenus sp. | reverse complement strand
CGTCGCCGCCACGGGGCCGACACGGCGAGGATGCTCCCCGCGAAGATGGCGATACTCCCCATCCCGGTACAGGCAAGCAGGATATTGTACGTTATCGGCCCGCCCTCGTGTTCGAACCAGAACGTGCTCTCGTAGGGGTACTCTTTTTCCGCGATGAGGAGGCCGTCGTGTTTGAACCCCTCGACGACGAGCGGGTCCACCCCGACGACGGAGAGGAGAAATGCGGTCTGGTCGGTGACCATCTCGACGATACCCTGTCGAATCGGGTCGATTGTGAGGAAGGGGACGTAAACGAGTCCCATCAGCCCGACTGCTCGGGTCAGGACGAACAGCGAATCCCGGCCGTTCCAGAGTAGATAGCCGGCATACACCGACAGCGGGACGGCCGCGATACCGCCGACGCCCTCGATGGCGCTCTTTTGAGTCAGCAGGAAATGGGGCGTCAGGACGAGCCAGAACACAGCGAACAGTCCCCACCCGGCGACGGCGACGCGTCTTGCCCACGACTCCGCTACTTGCATGAGGAGGGCACTCCCGAGAAACGCCGCCAGCACGAGCCACATCAGCGGCTCAGACCACACGAGCGGGTCGAAAGAGAGTCCGCCAACGGAAACAGTCGACTGCAACAGCGTCATTGGCGCTATGTTTGCGAATACGGCGTATATGTTTTGTCGTTAGCGGTCGGTCGGCGACAGAGCCGTCGCTAATCGACGTGGCACCAAAAAAAGGCGATAGTCAAAGACGGGGCGGTCCCGTTAGTTGTCTCGTCGGACTGCGAGCAGCGCAGCGGCGATGAGGGCGATGAGCGCGATTGCGGCAGTGAAGCCAGGTCCACTGTCACCAGTGGTTTCCTCTTCTTCTTCAGTGCCGGTGTCCATCTCCTCAGTTTCGGTCTCGGTCACGTCGACGGCGGTGTCCGTCTCAGTGTCCTCAGCCGTTTCGGTTTCAGTGTCAGTGGTCGGCGTCGTAGGCGCGGTGCCTTCGATTAGCTGACCATCGATTTCGTCACCGATTTCGGTTCCACCGACGCGCGTCACGACGGTGAAGTTCGTCCCAGCGTCGTTCTCACCCAGGTCGTACGTCGCTGAGTAGGAACCATCAGACTGGACAATTGCGGTCGGCTGCTCGAGGAACGGATCACTGCTGTCCGAACTTCGGAGGCGAACGATGGCTTCCGTACCGGGTGCCACGTTCGTCTCACCGGAGACGGTCTGCCCAGCGGCGTTCGACAGTTCGATGTCGTTGTCGCTGTTGAGCGTCGCGTCAGCGTCAACGGTCTCGAAGTCGTCGGTGACGTTGACACTGCCGTCAGTGAGGCCGTCGCCGTCACTGTCGGACATCGAGAAGTTGGCCGTGTATTCGTCACCGTCGTCACCGCCGAGCGTATCCACGAGATCGTCGAATATCACGTAGGTACTGTCGTTCTCGGCGTCGTACGCGATTCTGTGTTGGTCTACAATGTCACTACCTTCTTCGACTCCAGTAGCGGACGAGATGTACTTTGCGTTCGAGTCAACGTTAGACCCGGGGTCAGCGTCCTCGAAGGCCAGTGAGAACGGTGCGATTGCTCCACCTTGAGCACCCGTGCCTGCGTTGCTGAGGTCGATCCC
>JAQCNR010000266.1 GCA_028274925.1 Halovenus sp. | reverse complement strand
TCGGTGGTGAGCAGATTCGACTCCGGCCAGTGGACGTACAGAAGCTGGTCGACCAGGTCTGGCATCACGTTACGCGGCCCGTACGCAATGAACAGAACGTAACAGCCAACGCCGATGATGTAGTTGAGCGCGTAGGCGATAATCGCCATCCGGAACGGCCGGTCGTCCTGCATGACGAGGTAGGCCACCACCGGGAACAACAGGAGAAAGATATAGCCGTAGATGTAGGTGTACGAAAAGTACACCGTCGCGGCCGGAGTCCCGTAGCTCTGGAGGACGGCGACGAACTCTCCTTCGAGACTGAATATTTCGTCGGTAATCTGCCAGTTGAGCAGCCACGACAGCGTCGGTCCAACCGACCGCAACACCGAGTTCACCGCGAAGACGCCGAGCAACAACAGCACGTACGGAAAGACGTACAGAAACCGGTCGCGGGCGCGGTCACGGAACGCCCAGACGCGGTCGAGGCCGACGATAGTGACGACTCCCGCGACGACCAGCACCGTCACGACAACGCTGATTTCGGGGAGGAGTGGAATCATCTGATTATCAGTGTGCCGTTCTCGTCGAACTCGAAGCCGCGCTCGCGGAACGCTTCTCGTGCCGTCTCGGCGTCGAGTTCACCATTCGTGCCGATAAAGGGAACCACCGGGTCTTCCGGGCCGAAGGCGAGGCTGTCGGGATTCCACCGTGTGTTGCTGAACGGATTAGTGGCCGGACTGCCGTAGCCCTCGAAAATCTCGTCGGCGACGTACTGTTTGTCGACCAGTCGCGCCACCAGTCGACGGAAGTACGGGTTACTGAACGGTGTCGTCCCAGTGTTGAATCCAATCTGGTACGGCGAGTGTGAGCGCTCGGTAAACTGCGAGACGCCAGACGCCTCGAGAATCCGGTTGATGATCGGTTCCCGGGGGTCGACACTCGTCGCCGTCGCGTCGACATCGCCGCTTGCGACCTGGTTGACTGCCGTCTCGTTGGAGGGGAGCATGGTAAGCTGGAGGCGGTCGAACGCAGGCTGGCCCGCGAAGGCCGCTGGAATCTCCTCGAAGATGCCGGCTCCGCGCTGGAGGAAGTGGTCTTCGAACGGTCTGAGCACTACCTCCTCCCCGCTGGAGACGTTCTCGACGGCTAAGGGGCCGCTGCCGACGGCTTCAGTGTTAGCATGGACGATGGCGTTGGTAATGTTGTTCGAGCCTTCGATACCCTGGATATCTGCCGGGTCGCTCAGTTCTCGCCAGATGTGCTCAGGGAACAGCGGAACAGTTAGTGCCTGTTCGGCGACTTCCTGACTCGCGTTCGGAATGGTGAGTTCGACCGTCGTGTCGTCGACAGCGTGGGCGTCGGAAACGAGCCCGCTCCAGGCCTGAAACCGTGGTGCCGGAACGGTCTGGGTGATTTTGCCCAGCGAGGTGTCTGCGAGAAATCGGTAGCTGAACGCGGCGTCGTTGGCGGTCAGCGAGGTGCCGTCGTGCCAGCGAAGTCCCGGTCGCAGCGAGACCCGAAGCGTGTTCGAGTCCTGGAACTCGTAGTCGGCGGCCAACCACGGGATGAGTTCGCCGTCGAGGCGACGAACGAGCGGGTCGTACAGCAGGTCGGTCACCGGGTTCATCTGGCGGTACTCGACCGACAGTGGGTTGAGATTCTGGGATATCCGCGAGTCGACAACAGCGAGCCTGAGCGGCAACTGCTCGGTCTGTGAGACTCCCGGAGCCCGGTCGAGTGTGAGATACGACAGAGGGTCTTGCAGTTCGTGGCGTTCCCAGCCGCGGAAGTTGTCGGTCCGGGCGGCCCGAATCTCGTCGGGAAAGGCCACGGTGGTAAACGGCTGTGTCTGGCAGATATCATCGAGCGCCGAGCCGACATCCTCTCGGCGCTGGTCGCCGCTACTTTCGCGCTGGCGGGCGAGCAGTTTGTCGAGTCTGATGTCAGCGTAGTGGTAGGGGTTCTGCCAGCCCGGTTCACTCGCGTACACCGAGTGCAAAAGCGAGTACAGCGCCTGCGGGTCCTCCATTGGTGGTAGCTGCGCGACAAATAGCTCGAAGTTGCCGTTCAACAGGACTTCGCGGTAGAGTTCGGTTTCTGGGAGAATATTCAGGGTTGCGTTGACCCCAACAGCTTCGAGATTCTCGACGAGATGGCGGGCAAGCAGCGTCGCCATCCGGTCAGAGTCTGCTGGCGGTGCGGTGACCGACAGTGACACCGCCGACGGCGAATCGCGATTGAGGATGCTTCTGATCCGTTGGATACAGCCGCTGGTCGAGCCAAGCGAGAGTGCGGCCGCACCCCCAAGCAACTGCCGCCTTGTGATTTTGGGGCCGTCGTCCTGCGTTGTTCCCATCGTCTATGTATCTATAATTGATTCGCTGTCGCGTACATAAGGCCACTGATTAGTTTCTGGCTGGCAAACAGGTCTGCTCGATAATTAAGTATCCGCAGGACGATTCGGTAGTAGCGTCCGGACTCATGAGCAAACAGGAGGTGTCGGCCGACGCCGAGCAGACAGGTATACTGGGGACTATCCGGCAATTTCTCGCGCTCGAGCGGGATGTGCTGGTGCTTTCGCTGGCGATGTTCGCGTTCAGCCTCGGCTTCCAGATGACCAGCCGATTTCTCCCGAAGTACATGGTCGAACTCGGCGCGACGGGTCTCGTCGTTGGCATATTCGGCACGTTCGGTAACGTCATCTCTGCAGTGTATCCGTATCCGGGCGGAGCCGTCTCTGACAAACTCGGCTCGCGGTCCGCACTGACGGCCTTCGGGCTGATTTCGACGATTGGCTTTCTCGTCTGGCTGGTCGCTCCGAGTCTCGGCACAGTGAGTCTGCTCGGGGTGACAATCGAACCCTGGCTCTGGATGTTCGTCGGCCTCGTACTCGCACAGGCGTGGAAATCCTTCGGACTGGGTGCGACCTTTGCCGTAGTGAAACAGGCCACCGACCCCTCGCGGCTGGCCGCCGGCTTCGCGAGTACCGAGACGGTCCGCCGGACCGCGTTTCTCATCGGACCAGTAGTTGCGGCGCTGTTGCTGGGGTTGCACCCAGAGTTCACTGTGAGCTTTCGGTACGTGCTGGCGGTTGCGGTGCTGTTCGGCGCACTCGGGACGCTTGCACAACATCTGCTGTACGACGCGAGCGACGACACGTTTGGGGATTCCTTTGCGGGCGTAGCACAGATTCGCCAGGACGTGCGAGAGATGCCCGACCCCCTCCGCCCGCTGCTTGTCGGAGATACACTCGTCCGGTTTGCCAACGGGATGGTCTACGTCTTTTTCGTGCTAGTCGTCACCGACGTGTTTCAGGTCGGACTGGACACGACAGTCGCACTCGGTGGATTTGCCTACGACCTCTCGCTGTCGCCGCAGGCGTTCTTCGGGTATCTGCTGGGCGTGGAGATGCTGGTCGCGCTGTTGATTATGGCTCCGGCAGCGAAGGCCGCCGAGCGTGTTGGGCTGAAACCCGTCGTTGCTGTGGGTTTCGCCGTCTACGCAGTCTTCCCGGTCGTGTTGATATTTGCGCCGCGACTGGCCGGGTCCGTACTGCCACTGTCGGCCGTGCTGGTCGCAGTCTTCGCCTTCTCGGGGCTCCGGTTCGCGGGCCTGCCCTCACACAAAGCACTGATCGTTGGCCCGGCCGAGCAGGGGGTCGGCGGGCGCGTCACCGGGACGTACTATCTGCTCAGAAACGTGGCCGTGATCCCGAGCGCGGCCGTTGGCGGCGCCCTGTGGGATTTCGTCAGCCCGGCGGCCGCGTTCAGTCTTGCAGCAGCCGTTGGACTCCTCGGAACCGGCTACTTCCTCGTCTTCGGTGAGGAGTTCACGGCCTACGCCTGATTACTCGTGCTCGCCGTGGACGCGTCCGATGAATTTCCAGTGGGTGTGTGCGCCGCCTTCTGGACGACTTTCTCGGGTAACGTGGTACAGGTAGGGACCGTGTGGACAGTCCACACAGCCGTCTGCGCAGCGGACCTGTTTGACCACTTCAGTGTAGCCGTCGCGGTCGGTCGTCCGGAGGATATCCTCGTTGGGGCTCGGTTCGATCTCTGTGACCGCCGTGTCGGCGGCCTGAAGCAGTTCCTGCGCGTAGATAATCGCCCGTCGTAACCCCTGTTCGTCCAGTTCCTGTAACGTCGCAGTGACGTCGTCGGACAGCTCCTCGGGCGGGGTCGGCGGCGCGTCGCTGGACATGTGTTACTGTATACCACAAACAGACATAAGTAGTCTGGCGAGGTGTTCATCGGCTCGCTCACAGCACACCGAGACCGCCAGCAACGAGTCGAACGCCGACGGCCGAGAGCAGCGCCAGCACGACGAACCGCCGTGTGCCCTCGCTCGCGGCGACTCGCAGTCGCTTGCCAACGGCGACACCGAGTACCGCTGGGAGTGCCGCGAGAACAGACCCACCAACGACCGCGAGGCTCGGGTAGAGGCCGAGCGCGCCAGCAACGCCAACACGGAGGCCGTTCAGTCCCAGAAAGACCAGCGCAACGACGCCGACGAACAGCCCGTGAGAGAGCTCGAAGCTTCGGAGATACGCGATGAGTTGGACGCCGACATTGGTGCCACCAAACAGCACTCCGGAGATGGAGCCAACGATGACCATCCCGAGCAACGATTTGGCAACGCCGTCGCCGATGGAGACTGTCGGGAGTTCGATCCGTCGCTGTGCGGTGGCGACAAACCCCAGCGTGAGCACGCCGAGGCCGAGCCGAAGCGGCCCGGTCGGAATCGAGGTGAGCAGCACCATCCCGGCGACTGTGCCGACCAGCGCCGCGCCGATGAGCGGGCCGAACCGCTGGCTACAGCTCCGAAGCTGGGCAGCGGAGAGGTCACTCACCAGCGAGAGATTCACCGCGAAGATGGGAATGATCATGAATACAACCGCCGTCGCTGGCGCGACAACTGTCGCCAGCGCCATCGTTCCGACGAGAGCAAACCCAAAGCCAGCGAGGCCGTTTGTCGCGCCGGCAACGAACAGGACCAGCACGGCCAGCGAGACTGTAGTCGCGTCGATGGGCGGGAGCATGCGGTCACTCACCGACACCGGCCAGCAGGCTGTCGAGCACTGCGTCGACATCGTCACGGACAGGGTCAGCCACGGGTGTATCGAGTACGTCGGCATAGGTCGAAAGATGCTCGTCGGCCGTCTCGCGGTCGTACTCGGACGTGTTGAGTAGGCCCGCCTCGACAGTTGCACCCGAAATTGGGGCCGCCATCGACTCGTACAGGTCAGCGTAGTCTGGCGTGTCGGGCAACTGGAAGCTGTCGTAGCCGCCGACGCGGTCGCGCCCGGCGACGTGACAGAGCACCAGCGAGTCAGGCTGTGCGCCGTGAAGAATTGCAGTCGTCACGCCAGAGTATGCTGGGTGGGCGAGTGCGCCCTGACCCTCGACGAACAGCAGGTCGTGGTCGCCAGCCTGCTCGACGAGGCGCTCGGTCGCGCCAGCGGCGAAGTCCGAAATGACGCGGTCGATGGCGGTACCCCAGCCAGAAATCATGATTCCAGTCTGGCCCGTCGGGACGACTTCGGCGTCGATACCACGCTCGCGGGCCGCGTCGCGTAGCTCGAAGGAGCCAGTCATCTTCCCAGAGGAGCAGTCCGTTCCGACCGTCAGGACGACGTGGGCGTCCACCTCGCCGGCAGTGCCGTCCGCAACGGTCAGGTCGTCGGGTGGCTGGCGCACGTCCTGAAGTTCGGCACCATGCTCGGCCGCGAGGCGAGCAAACTCTTCGTCCGCAGCCAGTGGGTCGTGCAGGCCGGCGATGACATCACAGCCACGGCGGAGTGCCGCCGTCACGTCGGGCCGCCAGCCCTCCTCGAAGCCGCCGCCGATGGGTGCAATCCCGATTACGAGCGCGTCGCAGTCGGGCACGTCCGCGAAATCGGCGACGATAGGTGCGTCCTGCACGTCGGGGAGGTGGTCGCTGACGCGGTCGCCGGCGCGGTCGCGGTCCAGCACTGCAACGGCGTCGTGGTCGCTGTACCGGAGGACACCGACGGCTGTCTTGGCGTCGTCGGGAAAGTTACCGTGAGCGAGCAGGGCGATCCGCATATTGCTACACGCGGGAGGGGAGCCTGTAAAGGTGGGTGTCGGGGAGATCCGAACGCCAGTGAGGATCTCCGAACTGCGAACGGCGAAGCCGTGAGCAGGGAGCGCGAGGTCGACCGGAAGAAGGGCTCGGAATTGCGAGCGGCAAGCGAAGCGCGCCGCGAGGTCGACTGGAAGGAGACCCCGTTAATGTGAGCGGGGAGCGGAGCGCGCCGCGAGCAGCGCGGAATAGGGTCCTGCACAGAGCGGGCGGGTCACTGTGTTCCCCGCCCGCTTCAACGAGGCCTCCCTACGGTCGGCCTCGCTCACAGCGTCCGCAACTGCACGCTCCAGAACTGCTCGGCAGCCTCACCGAGTGCGTCTTCGGGGTCACCCGTCGCGTCGACAGCTTTGGTCTCGTTCGCGAGGTCGTCCACTTCACCGAGCACCGAGCGGTCGCCGACAAGATAGAGTCGGTCGGCCTCGCGTTCCGCCAGCGCGGCCCGGCAACGGTCGAGAGGGCTGTCAATTTGTTCATCACGGAGTCGCTCGAAGCGGCCCTGTGAGAAGCCACCTTTGGAGTGCTGGCTCTTGAGCGCGCTGTCGAAGCCGTGAAAGCCGGTTCGCTCGTCGCCGTCGTAGGTCCCCATTGCGAACAGGTCCGAGCGCACGAGCGCGAGCGTGTACTGGCCGTGGGGCTGGAACCACTCGCGGTCGAGGCGGAACGCCCCGCCCCACTCGACGAATGGCTCAGGGGCAACCGGCGGACGCAGACAGGCACCGACGAGGTCGGCGTCATCGGC
The DNA here is from genome assembly GCA_028274925.1 of Halovenus sp. GTDB lineage: Archaea > Halobacteriota > Halobacteria > Halobacteriales > Haloarculaceae > Halovenus. The sequence continues at coordinate 21,777 of JAQCNR010000266.1, read as the reverse complement.
GACAACGAGACACGGGGCCGCCCGGGCGACCAGCGGCGCGCGGTCGCCGAACTGCTCGCGAACTTCCAACGGGAGGTCGTGTTCGTCCGGAACGTAGGCCGTCAGTGCGCCCTCGGCGTCGGTCTGGACGGAGTCGAGGCGGTCGAGGATTTCCGTCAGTTGCCGGCCGCGGAGGCGTGCCTCGTTGCGGTACTCGGCGCTGTGGCTTTCGTCTTCCAGTCGGTCGACGCGGTCCTGGAGTTCGGTGACGCGGTCGTCGAGTTTGTTCGCGCGGCGCTGGGCCTGCTGGCGGTCCGTGACGGCGTCGGCGCGGCGCTGCTGCTCGGCGTCGAGTTGGGCCTGCAGGTCCTCGGCTTCGGCTTCGAGTTCCGCAATGCGTTCTTTGAGTTCGGTGCGGCCGAGCAGGTCGTCGAGCATCGTCAGAGCGATTGGCTGGGAGCCATTAAAATCCCGCGACCCAGCTGGTTCGTGATGTTTTAGTTACATTCTCCGAGCGATTTTTTACTGTCAAACAGTAAGTCCACCATGTATGGGGTTCGGGAGTTACGACGAGTCCGAACAGGAGAATCAGGATTACGACACAGATTTTGAAGACGACGACGGAGTCACTACGACCGAGAGTGACCACGATGGCGACGTCGAGTTCGAGTTCACCGCCTCGAACGACGAACTACTGGACCGCCTCGAAGACATCAAAGAAGAGACGTGAAACCGGGCACCCGCGCGCTCGGTATCGCCGAGTCGTATCGCGGGGAGTCGAGTACCCTCGCCGGTGTCGTCTGCCGCGCCAGCCGGGTCATTGACGGCTTCATTTTTGGGTCCTGTACGGTCGGCGGCACTGACGCCACAGCCGCGTGTGTCGAACTCATCGACCGCCTCGACCGCGAGGACATTCGCTACGTGATGGTCGCCGGTGTCGCGCCTGCGTGGTACAATATCCTCGACCTCTCGACTATCCACGAGGCCGCCGACAGGCCGGTGCTATCGGTGTCCTTCGAGGAGAGTTCCGGGCTGGCGTCAGCCATCGAATCCGAGTTCGAGGGAGAGGCTGCAGAGCGTCGGTTGTCGACCTACCGCAACCTGCCGGAGCGAACTGCTGTGAGTGTTGGCGACGAGCAACTATGGGTTCGGAGCGTCGGTATCGACGACGAAGCGGCAAGGGCGGTGGTGCGAGCGTTCACCCCAGAAGGCGGGCGACCTGAGCCGTTGCGGGTCGCCAGACAGGCGGCCCGTGCCGGAGATGAGTATCTGGAGTCTGTGGAGTGAGTTGTGGGATATGAGGTAGGTTTTGATTGAATGGTGATGAGAGAGTCGAAGGACCAGAAAGCCCCAGCAGGCTACGCTCCCGCGACTCGCTGTGCTCCTCACTTCGTTGCGGTGCTTGCGTCGCCGGGGTTCGCGTAGCCTGCTGCCCCTTTCAATCCCGCCCTTTGCATGTGACACAAGCCATCGCGGGGGGCTGAAAGGGGCCGGTCGCTTGGTCCGGCCCGGCTGAAGCAAGCACCCACTGGAGCGTGGTTCGAAAGACGCGGCGCGTCTTTCGTCACTGAGCGGGAGCAAAGCTCCCGCGAGGTCCAAAAAAGCCGACGGCTTTTTTGAAGATCACGAGAGAGCTTCGCTCTCTCGAACGACAGCGAGTCGCGGGAGCGTAGCCAGGGCGAGAGCGAAGCTCTCGCGAGCAATCGGGCGTGAAGCGCCCGATGACGCCGGGGCTTTCTGGTTGTTTCAGGTCAAAATCACACCAGTTCCAAAGTAAACACTACCTGAGGCTGCTCCCAAGCACATATATCCCGTCGGGGGAAACTTCCGAGTATGCCAAGCGTGCAGGAGATTCGAGCGATGGCTGGCGACGAACCGATCACAATGGTGACAGCCTACGACGCCGTCACCGCGACGCTGGTCGAGGAGGCCGGCGTCGATATCGCGCTGATCGGCGACAGCATGGGCAACGCTGTGCTGGGCTACGACGACACCCTCCCTGTCACTGTCGAAGAGGTTGCCTCGCGTACGGGCGCGGTCGCACGCGGGACAGATGACACACTCGTCGTCGCCGATATGCCATTTCTCTCCTTCGGGACTGACCGCCAGACGAGCGTCGAGAACTGCGGTCGGATGGTCAAAGAGGAAGGTGCCAACGCAGTCAAAATCGAGAGCGGTGAGCACACAATCGAGTTGACCGAACGACTGACCGACATCGGAATTCCAGTTGTGGCACACGTCGGGCTGACACCACAGAGCGTCAACCAGACAGGGTACACCCGGCAGGGGACCGACCCAGAAGCGGCCAAACGAATCGCACGACTCGCGCGCGAACACGAAGCGGCCGGCGCATTCGCTTGCATTCTCGAACACATTCCGTCGAATCTCGCCGCCGAGATCACTGACGACCTCTCGATTCCGACCATCGGTATCGGGGCCGGGAGCGACTGTGACGGACAGGTGCTCGTCATCAACGATATTCTCGGCCTCTCCGACCGAACCCCCCCGTTTGCCAAATCCTTCGGAAACGTCCGTGAGGAGATGTCCGCCGCAATCGACGAGTACGTCGACGCCGTCGAAGGCGGGGAGTTCCCAGCAGAAGAACACAGCCACGCGGCCGAGGAACTCGACGAACTGTACTGACCTTTAGGTGGTCTGCCCCCGTAGAGCACCTATGCTTTTCGAGCAGGTAGCCGGCCTTGCCCTGACAGTCGACGAGTACGACCTCGAACTCCTCGAACGCGATACCTCCAGTGACTTCGTCCGCACCTCGACCGTTATTTCGCTTCACGGCGACGGCGAGACAGGCCGCGGCGAGGACGTGACCTACGACAGCGAACCCCACTACGAACTCGTCGAGGAACCACCGGAGTTGCCGCTGTCGAGCGTCGGCACCTTCGCGGAGTTCTCCGAACTCATCGACAACACAGAGTTGTTCGTCGGTGACCCACCGAAAGACGACATCTACCGCTCTTATCGCCGGTGGGGCTTCGAGAGCGCCGCACTGGACCTCGCGCTGAAACAGGCCGGCACGGACCTCGCGACACAACTCGACAGGGAGTACTCACCTGTGCGGTTTATCGCGAGTACGCGACTGGGCGAACCGCCGACGACCGACCGGGTCGACAAACTGCTCGCGGACAACCCCGATATCGAGTTCAAACTCGACCCCACCTCCGAGTGGACCCAAGAGATTGTCGACCACCTCGCAGAGACCGGTGCTGTCCGAACGCTCGACCTCAAAGGTGCCTACGAAGGTACTGATGTCGACCAGGCCGGCGACCCGGACCTGTACGAGATGGTGCTCGAAGCCTTCCCGGAGGCTGTCGTCGAGGACCCCGACCTCACGCCGGAGACGCGGCCGCTGTTCGAGGGCAGGGAGGGTCGTGTCTCCTGGGACGTTCCGATTACCGGCGTCGAGGGCGTCGAGCAGTTGCCGTTCGAGCCGGAGTGGCTCAACATCAAGCCCTCTCGCTTTGGATCGGTCGCGTCGTTGTTCGAGACCATCGAGTACTGTCAAGAGCGCTCGATTACGATGTACGGCGGCGGCCAGTTCGAGTTAGGTGTTGGCCGCCAGCACCTCCACGCGCTGGCGTCGCTGTTCTATCCCGACTCACCGAGCGACGTTGCGCCGGGGGTGTACAACGACCCAGAGCCAGAGTCTGGGTTGCCTCGCAGTCCACTCCACCCGCCGGAAGCGCCGACGGGATTCGAGTGGTCCTAGCCGCTCCAATCCCCACCCATATCGTCACGAATTGCGTCGACCCAGTCGCGAAACTGTTCCTCACAGTCCGGAGCGTCGTCGATGTGGTCGATAAATCCGGCTCCGGGGTCGGTAAGTTCTACCCACAGAACGGGCAGTAATCAGGGTCGTCCCAGCGGCCTGTTTCCGAAGAACGGTGTGCGGACGTCATGTAGCTGCTGTCGCCGGGCGCTCGGATACCGATTCTTGCGAGATACTGTCGCCATCGTCAAACCACTGTTTGAGTCTCCGGGGGAGCCTTTTGAGTCGCGTCCATACTGTCGTGTATGAACGAGCGAACTGGTCCCGCTTCTGTCATGCTCTCGCGTGCCGCCACCGGCGCCGTCGAGCGGATTGGCTTCTGGGGGACGGTCCTCCTTCCCGCGACGTACATCCCCGTCCTCTACGGTCTCGACGAGCAGCTGAAACTCCCGACGCTGTCGGTGCTCGTGACGCTGAACGTCCTCTGTCTCCTTGCCGGACGACGACACCTGAACTAACAATGCCCTCCCAAAACGCACCAACAACCGCTGCCTCGGACGCCGAAGCGCTCACGCCGACCGCTCAACAGTTGCTCGCGTATCTCGACGAAGAGGTAACAGAAGAAACCTATCTCAAGAGTCGCTTCATCGCCCGGGAAATCGACCTCTCGGCGAAGGAAGTCGGTTCGATGCTGGCCAAACTGCAGGACGCACCTGTCGGTGTGACTATCGAGAAGTGGGGATACACGAACGGAACAACGTGGCGAATTCGACCTGAAGAAGAAAACGGCAATCAGTCGTCGGCAGTGACTTCAACCGACTCGTCTTCGGTGTAGTACTGCTCGATGTTCTCCTCGTCGACACGGTTGAGTTCGTCTTTGGGGAGCATCGAGAGCAGGTCCCAGCCAACGTTGAGCGTCTCGTCGATGTCGCGGTTGGTGTTGTACCCCTGCTGGACGAACTCCTCCTCGAAGCGGTCCGCGAAGTCGAGATACTTGTTGTCTCGCTCGGAGAGGGCTTCGCGACCGACAATGTTGACCAGGTCACGAAGGTCCTCACCCTCGGCGTAGGCGGCGTAAATCTGGTCAGAGACGCCACCGTGGTCGCCACGGGTCAGTCCCTCGCCAATCCCGTCGTCCATCAGCCGTGAGAGGCTGGGCAGGACGTTGACAGGTGGCTGGACACCCTGACTGTTGAGGTCACGGTCGACCATAATCTGGCCTTCCGTGATGTAGCCTGTCAGGTCCGGAATTGGGTGTGTGATGTCGTCGCTGGGCATCGTGAGGATTGGAATCTGGGTGACAGAGCCATCCTCGCCCTTGATTCGACCGGCCCGCTCGTACAGCGACGCGAGGTCGGTGTACATATATCCGGGGTAGCCACGTCGGCCCGGGACCTCCTCGCGCGCCGCACCGATCTCACGCAGGGCCTCACAGTAGTTGGTCATGTCCGTCAGGATGACCAGCACGTGATAGCCTTTGTCGAAGGCGAGATACTCGGCGGTGGTGAGTGCGAGTCGCGGCGTGACCGTCCGCTCGACTGCGGGGTCGTCCGCGAGGTTCATGAAGACGACAGAGCGTTCGAGTGCGCCCGTGCGCTCGAAGTCGTCCATGAATTCGTTTGCCTCTTCGGCGGTGATTCCCATCGCGCCGAAGATCACTGCAAACTCGCTTTCCTCTTCGTCCTCACCCGCGTCCTCTGGGACAGTTGCCTGTCGGGCAATCTGGAGTGCGAGGTCGTTGTGCGGAAGGCCCGAACCCGAGAAAATCGGGAGTTTCTGGCCACGCACCAGCGTGTTCATGCCGTCGATGGCCGACACACCAGTCTGGATGAACTCCTCGGGATACTCCCGGGAGTACGGGTTGATTGCTGCGCCGACGATGTCACGACGCTCGTCCGGCACGATATCCGGGCCGTCGTCGATTGGGTTCCCCGAGCCGTCCAGCACCCGTCCGAGCAGGTCCTCGGTAACGGGCATCTTCATCGTCTCGCCGAGGAATCGAACTGAGGACTTGCGGTCGATGCCGCCGGTTCCCTCGAAGGTCTGAATGGCAACGGTGCCACTCGAGGAGTCGAGCACCTGCCCACGACGGACTTCGCCGTCGGCGGTCTCGATCTCCACGATCTCGTCGTAGCCGACCGGTTCGTCGACTTCGGCGAAGACCAGCGGTCCGCTGATTTCCGTGATAGTTTGGTATTCTTTCATTGTTAGTAGAGTGCGCGTAGCTCTTCTGTGATGTCTGCTTCGAGTTCCTCGACGAACTCCTCGGCCTCGTCGTCCGGCGTGGTGCCGATCCGGTTCAGCCGCGGCAGCGAGTCGACGTCGGTGATTTCCTCGACCGGAACACCGGCTTCGAGGGCGTCGAATGCCTCGTCGTTGAACATCTTGATAGCGCCGAGCATCTCGTAGGTCTTCTCCGGTGGACAGTAGCGGTCCACATCGTGCAGCGCGTTCTGCTGGAGCCACGCCTCCTTCAGGAAGCGAGCCACCTCGAGGGTGAGCTGCTGGTCTTCCGGCAGCGCGTCCTTCCCGACGAGCTGGACAATCTCCTGCAGTTCGCCCTCCTCGTCGAGCACGTCAATCGCCCACTGGCGCTGTTCCGGCCAGTCCTCTGCGACGTTCTCGACGAACCACGGGTCGAGCTGGTCGCGGTACAGCGAGTAGGATTCGTCCCAGTTAATCGCCGGGAAGTGTCGTCGCTCGGCGAGGTCTGCGTCCAGCGCCCAGAACGTCTTGACAATCCGCAGCGTGTTCTGGGTGACTGGCTCCGAGAAGTCTCCGCCCGGCGGCGAGACTGCGCCGATTGCCGAGACAGAGCCTTCGGTCCCGTTGATGTTCTCGAAGTAGCCGGCTCGCTCGTAGAACTCGCTGAGGCGGGCAGCCAAGTATGCTGGGTAGCCCTCCTCACCGGGCATCTCTTCGAGTCGGCTCGAAATCTCTCGCATGGCCTCGGCCCACCGCGAGGTGGAGTCAGCCATCAGCGCCACGTCGTAGCCCATGTCGCGGTAGTGCTCCGCGATGGTGATTCCCGTGTAGACACAGGACTCACGCGCTGCAACAGGCATGTTCGACGTGTTGGCGATGAGGCAGGTCCGGGCCATCAGCGCGTTGCCGGTCTGTGGGTCCGGCAGGTCCGGGAAGTCGTCGATGACCTCGGTCATCTCGTTGCCACGCTCGCCACAGCCAATGTAGACGACGATGTCGGCGTCCGCGAACTTCGCGAGTGACTGCTGTGCAACAGTCTTGCCCGAGCCGAACGGTCCAGGAATCGCGGCCGTCCCACCTTTCGCGAGCGGGAACAGCCCGTCGAGGATTCGCTGCCCGGAGGTGAGCGGTTCGGTCGGCGTCTGTTTCTCTTCGGTCGGTCGGGCCTCTCGAACCGGCCACTCCTGGCGCATCTGAATCTCGTCACCGGTTTCGAGTTCGGCGACCGTCTGTTCGACGTTGAACTCGCCGGACTCGACAGAGACGACCGCTGCGGTTTCGTCTTCGTCGAGGGTACCTGGCGGGACCATCACCTTGTGGTCGATACTCGGTGTCTCCGGCACGGAGCCGACGATATCGCCGTTCCCAACTTCGTCACCTTCCTCGACTTCTGGGGTGAAATCCCACGTCTTTTCCAGGTCGATACCCGGCGCGTCGACCCCGCGGTCGAGAAACGCCGAGTTCATTTTCTCTTCGAGAACGTCGAGCGGGCGCTGGACACCATCGTAGATGGAGTCGAGCATTCCCGGTCCGAGGTCCACGGAGAGTGGCGCACCCGTCGATTCGACAGGTTCGCCCGGAGCAACCCCGGACGTCTCCTCGTACACCTGAATTGTGGTCAGGTTCCCTTCGATTTCGATCACTTCGCCCATCAGCCCCTCGTTGCCGACGTAGACGACGTCGTTCATCCGCGCTTCCAGATCGACCGCGGTCACGACAGGGCCACTTACGCTTTCGATGATGCCGTCTTCACGGACATCGGATTCTGTTGCTTTACTCATTGTTGTCTTCGTCCATCAGGTCGATTCCGATTGCTCGTTTGATCTGATCGCGCAATCCACTGCTGCCTGCACCGCCACCCAGTGTCACCACAACTGGTTCGACACTCGTCTCGACGTCCTGTCGAACCCCCCGAGAGAGGTGATCCAAGTCTTTGTCGTGCATCACGACAATGCCAACGCCATCGTCTGCCAGTGTCTCCTCGACTGCAGCATCGAGCTTCTCAGACTTGTCGTCTTCGGGAATGTTCTGGAACTTGCGGACGCCTGCGAGGCGAAAGCCAGTGGTGAACTCAGGACTGCCGATAACTGCGATTTCCTGGCTCATATTACCACCAGCTCCTCTTCGATTTCCTCGACCGAGAGACCAACCTCCCGGCCCCGGGCGATTGCCCGGACATTCTCGATCTCTCGTTCCTTGGCGAGAATGTACGACAGCGCCGAACAGATCGACACTGGGTGTGAGTGCGACAGCGTGTCCGAGTATTCGAGCAGTGCAGCGTCCAGCGCCTGCTCGAACGCGCTCAGACTCTGTGCCGACTCCAGTTCTGCGAGGCCAGCCGACAGTTCCTCACCGTAGGAACTGTCTCGGATGTACTCGACGAGGTCATCAAAGCTGCCAACCAGTTGTCGGAGCTGACCCTCTTTGAACAGTTTGCCACCGTCGATGTAGTACTCCTCGGGGTCGAGCTCCGTCCCGGTCCGGGAGAGCCGCAGTGCGTTGCGGATATTCCGGAAGTCGATTTCGGCCTGCAGGACCTCGACGTACAGTCCTTTGGGGCTGTACTGGTTGAGGGTGACCATGTTCACGTCGTCGAGCAGGTGCTCGTAGAACGTCTTGTCGATCGCGTTTTCCAGCGGGACGAGCACGCTCTGCTCCTCGAACTCCTCGAACGCCAGTTCCAGCCCTTCCTCGAATATCGTGCCGTCGAGCAGTTCGACAATCTCTTCGATAGAGCCAGCGTTTGCCAGTGAGTTCAGCAGTTGGTCGTCGAACTCGCCGGCACGGATAAAGTCGCTCTCGATGTCGTCGGGGCTGGTTCCGGAATAGACGCCACGAATCGCCGTCTTGGCGTTCCAGGCGTCGAATTTCCGGAGATAGTTTGCGATCAGTGCGTGGAGCTCGCCGTCTGCCCACTCGAGCATGTCTTCGAAGTGTTTGGCGAGATTCCGGTTGAGCGCGAATTCGATGAGGTCGACACCGCTGTAGCGAGCACCGAGGTCGTTCATTTCTGCCTCGTACTCGGTCTCTTCCATGTAGCGGGCGATCTCACCGGTGCCCATCCGGACCAGTTTGCGGTAATCTTCCTCCTTGAACAGCGCTGCTCGTCGTGAGCGGACGCGGGCGTTCACGTACTCGGGGTTGGAACTACCAGTCGCGCTCATTGCTCGAACAGTCGGTCGCTGATTTCACGGAGGTTGTTCTCCCAGACTTCGTCGAGGATCGAATCAAACGTATTTTTGACCCGAACGCGGGACTGCTCGCTGTCGGCGACGACGCCGCCGAGACAGTCGTACTCGCCGGCGTACTCGTAGCCGTCGTACTCTTCGAGCAGTTCTTCGAGTAGTTCCTGGTCGTCGGCACGGCCGTAGACTTCGACAGACTCGCCGTCGTCGAACTCCGCGGCAGTTGCCTCCAGGAGCGCTGCAGTCAGTTCCTCGCGCTCCTCGCCCGAGAGCTCTGCAACGTCCTGCTCGATGTCCGACCGAACGGACTGGAGCACGTCCCGACGTGCCTCCAGTCGAGCCTGCTTGGCTTCGAGTTTGGCACTCGAGAGCTTCTGCTCGCGCTCCTGTTCGATTGTTCGGTCGGCGTCGGCGAGAATCTCCTCGCGGATCTCCTCGGCGTCGGACTCGGCCTCGGCGAGAATCTCATCTGCCTCAGCCTCCGCTTCGTCGCGGATTTCGTCCGCACGCGCGCGGGCCTGTTCTCTGATGTCCTCGACAACTGTATCCAGACTCATAGGTGAATAAGGGAGGTGTGAGCCGTTAACCCACGATGAAGATGGTCACGAACGCGATAATGATCAGCGTCTCAGGAATGGCTGTAAAGATCAGTCCCGAGACGAGATTGTCGCTGTCCTCTGCTACGGCACCGACTGCGGCAGACCCTATTCCTCGCTGTGCGTATCCGGTTGCGAGTGCAGCCAGTCCGACTGCGATTGCTGCTGCTGACTGTGGTGCAAGTCCTCCTCCTGTACTTAGTACAACGCTTAGGGGTTCAATCATAGGTATGTATTGGGGTTGTGTTATTAGTCCGATGTGTGCGTTCGTTCGTGTCCGAACGGTTCATACTTCTTGCCACCGCCTTCATAAAACTTCTCAAAGAACTCGAAGTATTCGAGCCTGACAGCCTGTATCGCGGCGGTTCCTCCGATTGCTAACACGACAGCATGACCGATGAGATACACCGGCAATCCGAGCAGCGCGCCCTCCAGCCCAATCTGGAGCGGACCGAGGCTGATGGCGCTGCCCATGTTCGAGAGACCGCCGAAGACCACTTCACCGTGGTCGGGAGTATAGCCGGGTGCGTACTCATGCATGAAGTGGAATCCTTCTTCGTCACGGTACGCGCCGAAGTACAGGAGGTTGACCGCAAGAGCCATCCCTGCCTTCGCGAGCAGGACTGCCGCCAGTCGTGTGTACGACAGTGTGTGGGCGAGCGGAACGAGGAATTCGACTGCCTCGTACCACGGGCCAGAGACGAGAATGGCGAACCCGAGTCCGAACATCACGAGGCCAATGATTCCCGCAATCGCTGGGAATCCCTCGAAACCAAAGCCAAGTGGTCCGGTCGCCAGCAGGGCGTCCGGACCGACGAGGAACTCTGGTTTGCCACCCTGACCGAATTTACTGAAGATGAACACCCACAGTCCGTTGAGCATCAACAGCCACGAGCCGACCTCGACGATGGCCGGTTTCGCGCCGTGAACGCTCCACTCCTCGACGAAGTTGAAGATGTAGCCGAGGTTCAGATGAAGCCAGCCGGCGATAACCGAGACCAGCAGCCACGTGATTGCCCATTCAGTGCTCGAAATCCCCTTCTCGATGACCGGGTGGGCCCCGAACCACTCGAAGAAGTGTAATCCGAGGACCTCACCATAGAGGATTCCGAACAGGAACGTCCACAAGCCCAGCCAGACGACGACGGCACCGAAATCAGACAGCGCCTTGCTATCGAATTTCTTGTAGACGGCGTAGCCGATCAGGACATACAGTGTTCCGTACCCGATGTCGCCAATCATGAAGCCAAAGAACAGCGGGAAGGTCAGAAACAGCGTAATCGTCGGGTCGAACTCCGAGTACTTCGGCTGGTTAACTGCCCGCGTCAGAATCTCGAACGGGTTGACGAGTTTCGAGTTTTGCTGGACGACCGGCGGGTCGTCTTCGACGGTGACGAGGTCACCATCGGATTTGCCACCGTCGGCCATAACCGCTGGTTCGGAGTCGTCGTCGTCCGCAAGCGGCTGGCCGCCATCAGTTGCGGCGGCTTCCTCCTCGTGAACGTCCTCTTCGGAGTGGCCGCTGGCGTCGGTGTATTTCGCGCGCTTGATCTCCGAGATTTCGAGCCGGTCACCAATCTCGGAATCGAACGTCTGGCGAAGCGCCTCGACTTTCTCCGTCGGAATCCAGCCCTCTACGATGAAGGAGTGCTCGGTGGTCGCAAATCGGAGCGGTGCTTCGCTCTTCTGTGCCTCGATAGTCAACTCCTCTTCCAGCGCCAGCAGGAAGTTGCCGGAGTTGATCTTGATGGATTCGAGTTCGTTGTCGATTTTCTCCAGTTCTGCTTCGACCTGCTTGCGCTCTTCTTGCAGGTCGGCAACGTTGCTCTGTGGGTTGCCCTCCATCTCCGGAACCTCGTAGGCGGTAAACGGAACACCGACGAGCGCGTCGTCGAGGTCCTCGTCGGCGTCCTCTTCGGGGTAGCCGAACACAGCCACGCTGTTCGACTCGTCGCCGGTGAACACGTCGAACGCTGCGATGTGGTCGGCGTCTTCGAGCGACTCGGCGATGGCGTCGGCGTCACCCTCGCCGACGACGACATCGAGGGAGTCGTAGCCCCACAGCAGGTCCAGGTCCAGCCCGAGGTCTGCGAACAGCTCCATCTGGTCGAGCTGTTCGTCGATTTCGCGGCGTCGGTCCTCGAGGTTGTTCTGTCGGTCGTCGAGGTCGTTGACCTGTGTGCGAATCTCTTCGAGTTGTTCGTCGGCGTTGGCCAGATCAACGGTCGCCGCAGTGTTGATGTCGTCTTGCTCGAGGTCGAGGCTGTTCTCCAGCGCTCGAACCGTGACGAGTTTGCTCGACGTTTCGTCTGCGCCTTCCAGCGAATCACCCGGCTGGAAACCGTCCCACGAGCCGTCGTAATCGGTGATGTGAACGAGGTTCAACTGGTGCATCGTCTCGATGACATCGCTCATGACGCGTTTCGAGCCAGCCACCGAGACCTTTGACATCTGCTCAGGTCTGAGCATGGATTTCCTCCGTGAACTGTTCCAGTGCGTACTCCGCGACGTCGTCGATACGGTCCTCAGCCTTGGCTTCGAGTTCGTCGCGGGCCTGTTCACCCTCCGCAAGAATTTCCTCGCGTGCCTGTTCTATCTCCGCTCGTGCTTCCTCGATCCGCGTTTCAGCCTCCTGCTCGGCCTCCTCGCGGGCCTCTTGGCGAATTTGCTCGGCCTCTTCCCGAGCCTCCTGCAGTCGCGTGTCGGCCTCCTGTTCAGCCTCAGCGATCAGTTCGTCGGCCTCTGCCTCGGACTCTTTGATTTCTCGCAGTACCTTCTGGTCAGGCATTCCTCAATCATCCGTGTCTTGTATGAATGCGTATTTGGTTGTTGCGGATCGGTTCCGACGAGCAGCCACCTGTGAGCGGGCAGTTTCGGCTGGTTTCGTCGCACTCCACCTCGGTTTCCCCCTGAACACAGACTCATCAATAGGTTGTCCTCCTGAACACCGGTTCTGCCGACGGCCGTCCCAGTTCGCTCAGGAGTCTGGACGGGAAACGTCAGTAATCTCGAACCGTGCGCCGCCATCCGAGCCCTCAGCAACGTCAATCTCCCAGTCGTGAGCCTTGACAACGTTCCGGACGATTACCAGTCCGAGTCCAGTGCCGTCGGCGTCGGTTGAGTAGCCGTCGACAAAGACCTGTTCGCTGGTCTCCTCGGGGATGCCGCTCCCGTCGTCTTCGACGTAGAACCCCTCAGCGAGTTCGCCGACAGTCACCGTGACGGTGGATCCACCGTGTTCGACTGCGTTTCGGTACAGATTCTCGAACAGTTGCTTGAGACGGCTGGCGTCGGCGCAAACCTGCGTCGTCGACTCGGCTGTCAGTGTCGCGTTGTTCGTTTCGACAGTCTCCCAGCAACGACGGGCAAACTGTCGAATGTCGACCGGTTCGGCTGTTGTGCTGTCCTCGCCCTCGCGGGCGAGCGTCAGGAGTTCCTCCACGAGTGTCTGGCTGCGCTCGATTGCGTCGAGCGCGTCGGCGAGATGCGCAGAGTCAGCGTCCTCACGAGCCAGTTCGAGTCGGCTGGCAGCAAGATGCAGCGGGTTTCGCAGGTCGTGGCCGACGACGCTGGCGAACCGGTCGAGTCGCTCGTTTTGCTGTTCGAGTCGTTTCTCGCGGTTGTTCTGGACCGTCACATCACGGCTGATTACCGCGACATCCGTGACCGTCCCCGCCTCAACAATCGGAGAGAGCTGGTAATCGTAGACGCTCTGGTCGCCGTCAACCGAGAGTGTGAGTTCGACTCGTTCGGGTTCAGCAGGGTCTGGGTCCGCAAAGGCAGCGTCGAGGGCCCGTGCGAACGCATCGGCCTCCTCCTCAGCAGCGACGTACTGTTCGACCAGCTCTGTAATCGGTTCGCCGCAGATATCCGAAACGGATGCACCAAGCTTCTCGAGCGACGCAGTGTTGGCGTACGTCACAGTTCGGTCCTGACCAACAACGAACGCCCCATCGTCTATCGTTTCGAGAATTGTCTTGTAGCGCCTGAGACGAGTCTCTCGGCGTTTGCTCTCAGTAATGTCACGGGCGACTCCCACAATGCCCTCGACGACGCCCCCCATCGCAAGTGGCGTGAGTCGGTACTCGAGAACGGCGTGTCCGTGGCCCGGAAAATCCAGCTCCGCTTCTGCCTGAAACTGGTCGCGCTCGCCGTCGAGAAGTTCCTGGAGTGGGTTACCGGTATCGGCCTCGTCGCGCGCATGCGAAACCAGATTCCCTCGCGTTCCCGCAAGTTCGTCTCGTGTCGTGTTGTACCACCGTGCCATCGACTCGTTGACCACCACGAACCGGCCATCACGGTCGTAGATCCACGCCGCTTCCTGCATCGAGTTGACCAGTCGCTTGTACTTTCGCAGGGCACCCATCCGGTCCGGCGACCTCGACTCTCGCTGAGACGACTCGGCAGCGTCAGTCACTCGCTCACTCAAAACAGCGTGCTGCTCACCCTCGGCGTCAGCGCGCAGATAATCGGTAGCACCGGCTGAAATTGCCTCGCTGGCGACCTGTTCGGTCCCAGCCCCGGTGAACAGAATGAACGGAAGGTTCGGGTGCGATTTTCGGACTCGTTTGAGAAACTGGACGCCGTCGAAACCTGAGAGTTCATACCGTGAGACAACACAATGGGTCTCCCGTTCGTCGAGCAGTTTGCCCCCCTCTTCGGCTGTTGTGGTTGGGTGGACCCTCACCCGACCATCTTCCTGTTCGAGGGTTGCGGCCACCCTCGCTTTGCGGTCCGGGTCGGAGTCCACGTAGAGTACCTTGATAGGCTCACCCAGCGTGTTCATTTGACCTACTCTGGTGGAATCAGCCCACTGATTATAACACATATGTACGGTTCATTCAGGTGGTCGACTGACTCAGTCGCACCTCGCTCGGGGGATAGGTCATCCCTGTCCACCCTACTTAAACAGCCGACCGATTCCATTCGGGGTGTCTCTCGGCGAATGAAAAGAATATTCGGGAGCTGAGAACCTGCTGACCGGATTTTATACATGGGTCTCCAACGACAATATGTGAGCGACAATGACCGAAGATAATCCACAAAGCCGCCGAACCGTCCTCAAGGCCGCAGGTGTCGGTGGGGCAATGTCTGTCGCAGGCTGTCTTAACACTCCAGTTGATGATGACTCCACCGCCAACCCGGCAAACAATCAGACGGAATCGAACGGTCCAGCCCCGGCGAAGTCGGTCGACACGGACCGAGTTGCTGCCGACCCGACGGAACTGCCGGACCCCGTCGACTGGAGTAGTCCTCGCCACCACGAGGTGGAGATGACGACCACCGAGGAGACTGCCGAGATCGAGCCAGGTGTCACCTTCGACTACATGACCTTCGACGGCCGTATCCCCGGTCCGATGGTCCGTGTCCGACAAGATGACACGGTTACCGTCTCACTCACCAACGACGAGTCTAACTCGATGCCCCACAACATCGATTTCCACGCCGTCTACGGTCCGGGCGGCGGTGCAGAGGCGTCGATGGTGCAATCCGGCGAAACGGCGACGTTCAAATTCAAGGCAAAATACCCCGGTGTGTTCGTCTATCACTGTGCGGTCCCGAACCTCGACTACCACATCAGTTCGGGCATGTACGGCGCGATTCTGGTCGAACCGAAAGACGGCCTGCCCGAAGTCGACCGCGAACTCTACTTCGGCCAGCACGAAATCTACACGGACTCGCCCGCAGGTGAGAAGGGGCACCACAAGTTCGACTTCGAGGCGATGAAGGCCGAAGACCCGACCTACACCTGTCTCAACGGCGAGGCCTACGCCATCACCGGCGACGGCTACGGGCCGGTGACCGTCGACAAGGGTGAACGGATCAGGATATTCCACGCCAACGGTGGGCCGAACCTCACCAGTTCGTGGCACGCTATCGGCAACGTCTGGGAGACGTTCTACCGTGACGGCGCGGTGGCCTCACAGCCAGACCACTACGTCGAAACCGCACCAGTGGTCCCCGGCAGTGTCGCTATCGCAGAAATTGACACGCCGGTGCCAGAACCGATCAAACTGGTCGACCACGCGCTGAGCCGAGTCGCTCGGAAAGGCCTGCTCGGAATCATCCAGGTGGAAGGCGAGCCTGAGCCAGAAATCTTCGACCCAGACCCGGCCTAACCACGAGTGCCTTGGCCCTGACAGTTCGCGGCTGAGCTGTACAGTGTTCGTTTTTGCGCCTCGAACCGATTACGCTGTATTTAATTTGACAGTAACAATTTACTGTATAATCTTCATTTAAATAACTAGTAGCAGATGCTACCAAACATTAAAGTGCGTAATCTGAGTGGAGGTTTGTGACATGGTGGATGACACTAATCGGCCAGCAGAGACCCGGCGGAACGTACTGAAGTATCTCGGTGCAGCGATGGGGATCGGGGGGATTGCAAGCCAGACGGAGTTCGACCCGTTTGCGCATCCAGTCGCAGCGTTGCAGAGTGACGGGTCGTTCCAGACCGAAGAACGAGTCATCGAGTCCTTCGATGGCACTGAACTCGACACGACGTTTTATAATCCAGACGCGGATGGACCGCATCCGACGATGCTGATGACCCACGGTTGGGGTGGGGATAAGCGTCAATTGCAACCGCTCGCGGAGGTGTACGCCAGCAACGGATTTGTCGTCCTTGCGTACACTTCTCGTGGATTCGGCAAAACTGAGGAGAGTGATGGGTCGGGGGGACAGGTGAATTCGACCAGCGAACTCGAACGCCAAGACGCCAGCGCGCTCATCGACTACCTAGCCGACCAAGACGCCGTGGTGACCGACGGCAAAAACAACCCACGAATCGGGATGGATGGCGTTTCGTACGGTGGTGGTATTCAGTTGCGTACCGCAGCGAACGACGACCGCCTCGACGCGATTGTCCCCCGAGCAACGTGGTACGACCTCGCGCAGGCGCTGGAGATTAACGGCGTTCTCAAGACTGGGTGGCTTCGTGCGCTGGACCTTGGAGCAAATCGAGCCCCACCGACTGGCGATGTCGCACCGGAAGTCAACGAGAAATCGCAGGCGATTCTGGACCGTGGATTCATGACCGAGGAAGATATCGAATTTTACCGCTCCCGGTCGCCGACCAACTACGGCGAGATCGATACGCCAGCGCTGCTGATTCCGGAGTGGACCGACCAACTGTTCCCGGTGAATCAGGGGGTTGGGAACTTCCGGAAGATTCAGGAAAGCGGTGCAGACACGACACTCATCGCCGGGCAGGACGGGACACACATTCTCGGCCAGGGCGAGAACTTCCCGTCGGGCTCGCAAACCTCCCGGCAGTTCGTCGGTCGGCAGGCACTCGCGTGGATATCCGCCTACCTCAAAGGTGACGGCGAGCCAGGGTTATCGACCTATCATTACTACGACGCCGCCGCGGCCGAAGATGCCGAGACGCCGGGCGAGGCGTTCAATTCCGCGGAGGAGTTCCCGCCCTACGAATCCCGAGAGTTGTCGTATACGATGGACGAGACAGTCGAACTCACGGGCGGCGACGCGAACATTGCAACTATCGACCGCGAAATAAGCGAGGAGACAGAGATCAACGGCATCCCACAACTCACGGTCGAAGCAACACCGACGGGTGAGGGGCCAAGTCACCTCTTCGTCGCAATCCGGCGCGTGCGAAACGGCGAGGCCGAGACGGTAAAACAGCAGGTGACACCGTATCGCCTCGACGAGGCAGAGACAATCGAGGTCGACCTGTCGGGAATTCAGGGCCACTTCCTCTCCGGGGACACGTTCCAACTGGCGATGAGTGCCCGCGCCGGTCCGCTGTCCGCTGCCGACGTCTCGACAGTGTTTGGCGGGAGCGTCTACCTGAGCACACCCGAAGGCTCCGGAATCGAAATCAGCGAGGGGACGGAGATGACGCTGTCGATGCCAGCGAGTCAACCACTGCCCGAAGGGGAGGGAATGGGTGACGACGAGATGGACGACAGCGACGACGGGTCGGACGGCAGTGATGATGGCGATATGGACGACAGTGACGACGAGATGGATGGTGGCGAACAGTCTGATGACGGTGGCAGTGATTCAGACAGTGACGACGGGTCGGAAAGCTCAGACGATGGCGGCCCCGGCTTCGGTATCCCGGCCGCGCTTGGAGGGGCAGGCGGGCTGAGTTACCTGCTGAAGCAGCGTCTGAGTTCCGACGACGCGGCGGCACCCGACCCAGACCAGTTCGACACAGAGGCTGACGACTGAACTCGTTGGGGCCCGCCCACCGGCGGGCAGACCCGCAATCCGGAGAATTATATCCGCAGAGGCGAATAGTTACGTAATGGGCGTACTGGAAGACAAGGCGCGTGCACGCACCTTCTACAAGTATCTCTCGCAGGTGTACGACCGCATCAACCCGTTCATCTGGAACGAAGAGATGCGTGACGAGGCGATTAGCTGGCTCGACATCGGACCAGAGGACCGCGTCCTCGATATTGGCTGTGGGACCGGCTTTGCCACCGAAGGGCTGTTACAGCAGACCGAGCAAATTTACGGACTCGACCAGAGCCCCCACCAACTGTCGAAAGCCTTTGGAAAATTTGGCAAACGTGGCCCGGTTCGGTTCCACATGGGCGACGCCGAACGACTCCCCTTCGCCGACGATAGTTTCGATGTCGTCTGGTCGTCAGGTTCCATCGAGTACTGGCCGAACCCGGTCACCGCACTGCGGGAGTGTCGCCGGGTGGGCAAGCCCGGCAGCAAGGTCCTGATCGTTGGACCGGATTACCCGAACAATACGGTGTTCCAGAAAATGGCCGACGCCATCATGCTGTTTTATGACGAGGAGGAGGCTGACCGGATGTTTACTGAGGCCGGGTTCGAGGAATTCGAGCACCGGATCCAGCAGGCCAGCGCGAACAGTCCTCGTGCGATTACGACCATCGCAACAATTCCCGAGTGACGCGTCTGACGCAAGTGCGACACTGGGAGACACCCTTTTAGGGTTGGGCCACAGAGTTCAACCATGGTCCAGGGGTCAGGCGACGACTCGAGCGACGGGGGCCGGGCAGACGAAGGGACGATACTCACCCCGAACGAACTCGATATCACAGAAAGCGAGCACGTCGAGGAGATTGACGAGGGCCGATTCGTCGTCTCACCCGACGCACGGACAGGCAGCGATACCCCCGCTGGCGACGAAGCAGGACAGCGTGGCAACCCGCCAAGCGGTGGCGCAGGAGGCCGCGGCACCGCCCGGTCTGGGAACGGACAGACGGATAATCAGCCGCCGGCCGGTGGCAATGCTGGCCGGGGCGGTCAAGGAAATCGCAGACAGCAGAACACCCAACCCAGCGCACAGGGTGGCCGAGGCCAACTCTCCGAGGAAGACGTTCGGCGCTGGCTCCGGCAAAAATACGAGCGAAGTAACTCGAAATACGCCTTCGACGTGACGGCGCAGTTCGACGGCACCGTCAGCCAACGCCGACTCGCGTCGAATGACCTGATTACCGTGTTCGAGAGTCTGATGCTCTGGTACGGTCAGCAGGTCGACAGTAACATGCCAGTCGAGGAAGTGCTCGGTATCCTGCTGATGGAGTCGAACGTTCCAATTCGGTACCCGCCAGAGAGCGTCGAAACCCTCATCAAATCCACTGGCCTCGGCCCGGACGATACCATCGCTGACCTCCTCGAAGCAGTCCAAGACGACGACGGCGTCAAACTGTAACGGAGCGGTTGTTTCTCCCGATTTACTAGTATCAACGCCGATAATTAACGGGAAGCATTTATCCGGATGTTCACGGAATGAGAGAGTGAGCAGAATATGGCAAAAGTACTGATTGCCGACGACTCCGAGTTCATGCGAAACCTCCTCCGCGAAATCTTAGAAGAGAACCATACCATCGTCGGAGAGGTCGAAAACGGTGTCGAGGCCGTCGAGGTGTTCAAAGAGGAGCAGCCAGACCTGGTCATGATGGACATTGTGATGCCAATTCGGGACGGGATCGAAGCGACCGACGAGATCAAAAATACCGACCCGAGCGCGAATGTCATCATGTGTACGAGTGTCGGCCAGGAAGAGAAAATGAAAGAAGCCGTCAAAGCAGGCGCTGACGGATACATTACGAAACCCTTCCAGAAGCCAAGTGTGATGGAAGCAATTCAAGACGTCGTGCCATCGTAGCGATGAAAGTAGATGTCCAGTCGCTCGATACGTTCAACCAATTAGCCCACGAGGGCGCCCAGCAAGCGACGGCGTCGATGACCCAGATGACGGGCATCGACGCGACAGTCGACGTGACGAAAATTTCGTTAGTCGACCGCGGAGATATCGGCGAAGAACTCGGCGCTGGCTCCTTTGTCGGCGTCGAGTTCGGGTTCGAGGGTGCACTCAGCGGCGAGACGGTGCTCGTTTTCGAGCAAGGCCAAAGCGACGCAATCGTCGAAGCGATGATGCCGGGTGCGTCGACGGACGACAGTATGGGCCAGTCTGCTGTGCAGGAGATTGGCAACATTATGATGAGCGGCTTTATCGACGGCTGGGCAGAACATCTCGGCGCGTCGATCGACCACACGCCGCCGGGCTACGTCGAGGGTGACCGGGACGCGATTCTCCCAGACGGGCCAGAGACCAGTGAACACGACCAGATATTCGTGTTCCGTAGCGAGGTTACTTGGGAAGGTGAGAGCGTGAGTTTCTTCATCTACATGCTCCCCGAGTACGAGCCAATGGCGGAGCTAATGGCCGAACACGCCGAAACTGGAGACGACGCCATCCCAATCGAGAAACTGGCGGTGTTCAACCAGATGACCCAGCAGGGGACCGAACGGGCCGCCGAAAACGTCGAGCAGATGTCTGGTATCGAGACGGAGGCAGAGGTGTCTCAGATTTCGTTCGTCCCAATCGAGGACGTGCCACGGCAGTTCGGCGAGGAAACGTACGTTGGCACGGCCGTCGAGTTCACAGGCGCGCCGAGTGGCTTCTTGCTCGTGTTGTTCGACGAACAGTCTGCCGTGACGGTTGCGGAAGCACTGATGCCCATGGAGATGGACAGTGACGGACTGACCGAACAACACAAGATGGCCATCGAAGAACTGGGCAACATCATGACCAGCGGCTTCGTCGACGGGTGGGCGAACGTGCTCCAGCAATCCGTCGAGCACACCCCACCTCGCCTCGTCCACGACATGGGACGAGCCATTATCGACCCACTGGCGGCTCAACTCGGCCAGCACCAACGCCACGCGTTCGTCATCGACTCGAAGATGAAAACCGACGAAGTCGAGTTCGAGAGTGAGATTCACGCGCTGCCCAACGAGCAGGAACTGCGAGAGGCACTCGACGAACTGGATGTCGAACGAGCAGACCAGACGGACGCAGACGCCGGCCAGATATTCTGACCATGAAAGTCTACGACGGGAGCCAGACCGAGCAAGCAACCGACGCCCAACCGGAGCGAATCAAAGTCGGGATTGCCGAGTACGAAGTGGCGACTGAAACAGCCGAACTGACGACCAGCGGACTCGGTTCCTGCGTTGGCGTGGCGCTGTATCACGAGCAGACGAACATTGCAGGACTGATTCACGTCATGCTTCCCGTCTCCGACGAAATGGAAGATGGAAAGCCTGCGAAGTTCGCCGACACCGGAACGAATCTGCTTATCGAGGAGATGGCCGCCGCAGGCGCACCACCGAACGAACTGGAAGCGAAGATTGCGGGTGGGAGCGATATGCTCGACTTCTCTGAAGGCGGCTCTGGGATTGGTGACCGCAACATCACTCAGGTCAAAGATACGCTGTCTGACGCTGGAATTCCAATTGTGGGTGAAGATGTCAGTGGTGACCACGGCCGGTCGCTCAGTATCGAAACCGAAACCGGTGACCTGCTGGTCAAAAGCGCGAACCGCGACGACCACCGACTCTGAGTGGACTGCGCCCGCGTCAGACGGCTGACAGACAACAGCTCTCGTACCGACAGTTCGGAGCCGCGGTTGATTGCCAACCCTTTATTTCGAGGTGGAAATATAAATTTCATTGAACTATTTTTGAAACAAAGATATTATTATCAATTGCGATATCAGAAACAATACATTCAAGAGCGTAAGTCTGGACCTATGTGTATAATGAGTAGGTCAGACAGCGCGACAACTAGCTC
>JAQCNR010000261.1 GCA_028274925.1 Halovenus sp. | reverse complement strand
ATGGACGACCGACAGACCGCCGCGCTCATCGCCGGCGGTCACACCTACGGGAAGGTCCACGGCGCAGACGACCCCGAGGAACACGTCGGTCCCGAACCCGCAGCCGCTCCAATCGAGGACATGGGCCTCGGGTGGGAGAGCGACTACGGCTCCGGCAAGGGCGACGACACGATCACGAGTGGTATCGAAGGGCCGTGGAACTCCACGCCGACGATGTGGGATACCTCCTATCTGAGCAATCTCCTCAACAACGAGTGGGAGCCCGAGAAGGGTCCCGGCGGCGCCTGGCAGTGGACGCCCGTCGACGCCGACGAGGTCGAGGACGCACCAGAAGCCCACGGCGACGGCGAGCAGACGCCGATGATGCTCACCACCGACGTGGCGCTCAAACGCGACCCAGAGTACCGAGCGATTATCGAGGAGTTCTACAACGACCCACGAGAGTTCATGAACGCCTTCGCCGAGGCGTGGTACAAGCTGATTCACCGCGACATGGGCCCGCCAGAGCGATTCCTCGGTCCCGAAGTACCAGACGAGACGATGATCTGGCAGGACCCGCTGCCGGACCGCGACTTCGCACCTGTCGGCGAGAGCACGGCCAAACAGCTCAAAGACGAGATTCTCGATTCCGACCTGAGCACCCAACAGCTCGTCAAGACGGCGTGGGCCTCCGCGTCGACCTACCGCGACAGCGACAAACGCGGCGGCGCAAACGGCGCACGCGTCCGCTTCGAGCCGCAGCGTAGCTGGGACGTCAACGAGCCAGACCAGCTCGAAGAGGTCCTCTCGACGTACGAGGATATCAAGACGGAATTCAACGAGTCCCGCTCCGATGGCACCGCCGTCTCGCTCGCGGACCTCATCGTCCTCGGTGGCAACGCCGCAATCGAGGAGGCGGCGGCCGCGGCCGGCCACGACATCGACGTACCGTTCGAGCCCGGTCGTGTCGACGCCGAAGAAGAGTGGACTGACGAGGAATCGTTCGAGGCGCTCAACCCCGCCGCCGACGGCTTCCGCAACTACGTTGGCGAGGAGTTCGAGGGCCTCGACCGCACGGCTGAGGAGCACCTCGTCAACCAGGCCGACCTGCTCGACCTCACTCCTGACGAGATGACGGCACTGCTCGGTGGTCTCCGTACCCTCGGTGTCTCCTATCAGGACAACGGACTCGGTGTGCTGACCGACGACACCGAATCACTCGACAACGACTTCTTCGTCAATCTACTCGATATGCAGTACGAGTGGGAGGACGCAGACGAGGAACACGTCTACGAGGGCTACGACCGTGACAGCGGGACGCTCCAGTGGGAGGCGACGCGCTTCGACCTCATCTTCGGGTCGAACTCCCGACTCCGTGCGCTCGCAGAGGTCTACGCCAGCGCAGGCGGCGAAGAAGAACTCGTCGAGGACTTCGTCACGGCGTGGCACAAGGTCATGACGGCCGACCGTTTCGACCTCAAGTAAGCCGACGCGTCGTTTTTTACAGATACTGTTTCGTGACGTAGAAGCCGACGAGACTGACCAGTACGAGCCCAATTGCGACCAGTACCAGCAGTTCGGGCCCAAGCGCCGACGATGTTGCTTCTGTTGACTCTGAGTGGTTGTGGCCGCTGTGTAGCAGTACCCACATCACTGGTTCTTGCAGACGTGGCTACAAGCTAATTTCGAAGGCCGCTGTCCTCAGTCACTCTCTGAGGCGTCGGCCAGTTCAACACCGGTAAACTCGAAGCGAGCGCCGCCGTCGGCCCCCTCACCGACACTTACCTCCCAGCCGTGGGCCTCCGCGATACGCTTTACAATTGTGAGTCCGAATCCGGTCCCGCGGTGAGTTGTACTTTCCCCGGGGCTAAACACCTCCTCTCGCTTGTCCTCTGGAATCCCCGGACCGGTGTCCTCGACATACAGCCCTTCGTCTCCAAGTCGGCCAACGCGGATAGTAACCGCTTCTCCGCCGTGCTCTACTGCGTTCCGAAACAGATTCTCGAAGACGTGTCGCAGTCGACTCCGGTCGCCCTGCAGCGTCATCCCGTCGGTCACTGTAACTGACGCCGAAGCTGTCGAGATTGTCTGCCAGCAGTTCTCAACCAAGTCGGCCAGCGCGATTGGTTCTGTTTCGGCGACAGTCTCTCCCTGTCTGGCCAGCGTGAGCGTGTCGGAGATGAGTTCGTCCATCCGCTCGAGTGAGCGCTCGATTGCTGGCAGGTGTTCGCTCGTACACTCCTCAGCCAGCAGACCAGCCCGGAGCTGTGCAACGTTCAGCGGGTTTCGGAGGTCGTGGCTCACAATCCTCGCAAATTCTTCCAATCGCTCGTTCTGTTTCTGTAGCTCGGCCTCTCGCCTCCGTATCTTCTGTTCGTTGTGAATCCGGTCGAGTGCCGCCTGAGTGTTTGCCGCAAGGATTCGGGCGAGTTCGATGTCTGTCTCCTCGAATGCATCTGCTTCTGTTGCCGAAATAATAAAAACGCCGTACCGACCAAGTGGCAGACAAATCTCACCCTGCACCAGACTGTCTGTGTTGTACACTTCCTCAGCCTCGGAGAGATCGTTGAAAATCCGCTCATTTCCGGTCTGATACGCTTGCCAAGCGATGCCCTCGTCGATGACCGGCACCCCCTCGAACAGAGCCTCGCTCCTCTCGGAGACGGCTGCCGGTTCGAGTCCGCCGGCAGCCTCGTCGTAAAAATGGATGCCGTTCAGCGGCAAATCGAGTATTTCCACCGCTGTCTGGCTCGCGGCTTCGGCGACCGCCGCTGGCGTCTCTGAACCGAGCAGTTCACGCGTCGCTCCGTGGAGGCGACTCACCTGCTGCTCGCGCTCTTCGCTCCGTCGCGTTTGTTCAACCCGCTCGGTTACATCACGGCTGCTCACGACAATTCCATTGATGATCTCGTCGTCCACTCGGTTTTTGAGCGTTGACTCGACCCACGCCCACGACCCGTCTGCTCGACGGAATTTCGTCTGAATTGTCTGCGTCTCGCTGGGGTTTGCAAGTATGTCCTCGATTGCGTCGGCGACAGCCGCTCGCCCTGCCTGGGACTGGTAGCCAAAACCAACCTCACCGACCAGTTCCTCGGGCTCGTAGCCAAGGACACGTTC
>JAQCNR010000259.1 GCA_028274925.1 Halovenus sp. | reverse complement strand
ACATTCTCAGACCGCTCGACAACTCACCCTGATTCGGCCGTTCCACCGTCCAACCCTGGCGGACTGAAAGGGCGAGGCGTGGTCGGCGGGTCTGCGTCGGCACTATTCGAGCGAAGCGAGAATATCCGGCACAGACCCGCCGAGCGGGCCGAGGGCTTTCGGGGTCTCTGTCGCACTCGGCCCCCTCTCTACGCTCACTCTTCATAGCGACCCGCGGATTTATATACGCTGGCGGGAACATCCCGAGCATGGAGATACCGGATCGGATCACGCAGGCTGCGGACGGGGAGACGATCCAGTCGGCCGTCAGCCTCGGTGACGAAGACATTATCTGCTTCACTGCGTCGCGCACCTTCGTGTACCGCGCCGAGGGGCTGCTGAGCGACGAGAAAGTCGAGACCTACAGCCACGACATCGAGCGGTTGAACGTCTCGGAAGGCCGGCGCAAGACGACCTTTGCGCTGGAGTACGTCGACGGCGTCCAGAAGTTCAAGATGGCGAGCAAGCGCACTGACCAGGTCCTCTCGCGCTTGCTCGCGGGCGTCCTCGGCGCGGCGGGAGTTATCGACGACGAGGAGTCTGTCGCTGGTGTCTTCTCGTTCAGTGAACTCACGCTGATCGTGACTGACGCCCGACTCGTCAAACACGTCGGCGCCTACGTCTGGGACCCCGACTTCGAGGAGTACGCCTTCGAGGAGGTAACCGGCCTGGACTTCGAGGAGGGAAGTGTCGCAACACAGGTCGTCATCTCCGTTGGCGGGCGACCACAGCGGATCAAAGCGCCGAGCGACGAGGCCCGCCGACTCCAGCAGACGCTCGAAAACAGTCTCTTTGCGTACTACGATGTCGACTCACTGGACGCGCTGAACGAGAAGATTGGACAGGACGACGAGCCACCGTCAGACTCGTCTGGCGCTGGTGGCCTCGGCCTTGACGAGAACATTTCGCCGCTCGTGGGTGACGACGACGCACAATCAGACACGGAGACGACGGTATCGACGGACGACGAGGGTACCGACGACTCGGAGAAGGCCGAGTCTGGCGAGGGTGCGACGGCCGTTACCAAAGAGTCTACAGCGGCGCCAACTGAGGAGGCGGCTCCCTCCGCAACTGCCAGTGGCGAAGAGATCGAACAGCTTCGTGAGCAGATGGTGATGCTCACCGAGGCTGTCGAGGCCCAGCAGGAGCAACTCGAACAACAGAGCGAGCAGATCAAGACCCAGCGCGAAACCATCCAGCAGTTGATCGAAGAACTCCGCCGCCAGACCTGAGCTACTCCCGCCCGGTGACTTTTCTGATACACGACGAGCCAAATGGGCCGTGTTCGCCAGCCTGGAAGTTGATGAAATAGCCCGTCGAGATGCTCGACCCACAGCGTTTGCACGTAAACTCGCCCTCGCGTTCGATTACGTCGGCCTCGAAGCGGAGAAACGACCCTGAATTCGTCTGAATCACGCCGTCTTCGCGGTCGATAATGCCGCGCATCTCTGCAGTATCGAGAATTTCTCTGGTGATGGCCGGGTCGCTGGTGACCGTCTCGATGCGGTCGATTGCCTCCGCCAGCGGAAGCTGTTCGTCTTCGGTGTGTTCGAGCAGTTCGACGCCGAGTTCGACTGTCTCTCGGACTGGGTCCGACGGTGGGTCCCGCGTCACGGTCAGACAGACGGCCCGGGACCACAAAGTGTTTGATGCCGTAGGACCGCCTTCCGATGATGCGCGCTGCGACCAGACGCCAACTTGTCGGCGTGGCTGGCTTGCTCAGTCTCGCCGGCCTCGCGGCGGTGCTGTTCTCTCCGGCCGCGGTCCTGGCGGGCCTGGAGCGACTCGCTGCCCGGCCGGCCGTCTTCGCGCTGGCGCTGGTTGCGCTGTACCTGATTCGCCCGTTTTTGCTGTGGCCGGTCACCTCCGTTGCCGTTTTGCTGGGCTATCTCTACGGCCCGGCAGTCGGCTTCGTCCTCGCAATTCTTGGGGCGGCGTTGACGGCGTTGCCGCCGTATTTGCTCGGGCGGTACGCGAGCGAGGATATCGGTCTGTTCGGCTACGTCAGCGACACGGGCGAACAGTTCTTCGAGACGACGGGCGACGTTCGTGGGGTGGTCGCCGCCCGCTTCTCGCCGGTCCCCGGCGACCCAATCTCCTACGCTGCGGGGCTCTGTCACGTCTCGCCAGCACCGTTTCTCGCAGGGACGATGATTGGGGAAGTGCCGTGGGCTGTTGTCGCCGTCTTCGCCGGGGCTTCGATGCGCACGCTGAACCTCTCGTCGTTCACTGTTGGCCCGATGCTCGTTATCGCGTTAGCGGGGCTGGCGGTGTTGTTGCTCGCCGGGCCGACCTATCGCCGACTGCGCTCGCGCGGGTCGGCTGACAGTCAGTAAAAGGTATCCGAGCAGTCGTAGACGACTCCGTGCTGCGGGCAGACGTATTTGCAGTGACGGCGGTACATCGGCTCACCGCAACTCGGACACGGTCGACCACCGTCGTTGCTCATTATTTGGCTCCGTAGTGTCCTCGAAGGGAACCGCCTGCTGTCAGTTCAGCACTCTGACCAGCCACAGGACTCGCAGGTCTTGCAGCCTTCGGAGTAGTACAGCGAGAGTGCGCCACAGTCTGGGCACTCGGGACTCTCGCCGGCGTCGATAATCGATTGCTGGTCTGTCTCGGCGTCCGCGTTGGCGGCTACGGCACCGCCGTCAGTCTCCGGTTCGGTCTCGATTGTCGCCGGTTCAGACTCGACAGCCTCGCCGTCTGCCTCCTCCGCAGTTTCTTCGAGCGTCTGCTGTTGTGGGTACGCGCGCTCGACGTCGCCGTCGAGATAGCGCTGCATCGCCGTCCCAATCGCGTCAGGGATGGACTGAATCTGTTCGCCCTTGTCCCAGGCGACTTTCGGCGAGCGAATCCCCTGCAGTTCGTCGGCAATCTCGCGCGGGTCGACACCCGAACGAAGTGCCGTCGAGATTGTCTTCGCGAGTGACTCCGTGAAGGAGGCAGTGAATCCGCCAGAGTTGCCGATGTTTGCGAACAGCTCGAACGGTCGGTCCTCCTTGGGGTCCTCGTTGATGTTCACGTACAGTTTGCCGTAGCCGGTGTCGATGCGCTGGGTAATCCCGTGCAGCACGTCCGGCCGGCTCTGTTTCTGGGCGAAGTCCTGTTCGTTGTCGGCCGCAGCGAGCACGTCTTCGACCTGCTGGTCCAGTGCGGCCTGCACCGCTTCGTGGTCGAGGAAGCCGTCGATACCACCGAAGACTTCTTCGATCTGCTCGATGAGTTCGCCCTCGTCCAT
>JAQCNR010000253.1 GCA_028274925.1 Halovenus sp. | reverse complement strand
GGAGCGCCCCGCGTCCGCGAGCAGGCGATCCATCCCCTCGCCAAGCCAGTAGTAGCCCGACGGCTCCATCGAATCCGTCGCCGTTGCTGCGGCGTCGACGCCGACAGCATCGGCATAGCGGAGCGCGGACTCGAGTTCGAGCGCCGTACCGAACACCGCGTCGTTCAGCAGTGGGATCCGTCCGTCGGGCGGTCTGAGGTCCCTGAGAAATCGAGTCCCCGCTATGACGGTTTCGCGTAGCTCTGGCGGGATCTCCCGACCGTCCCGTCTGAGGAGGTCGATCGCAGTGAGATACCGAGTGAGCGTGATGACGTGGTACATCGAACTCAGCTCGAAGTGACCGCCGTCCTCGAGGAACTGCGCGCTCGCCTCGACCAGTACGTCGATGCCCTGTCGTCGCCACTGTTCGCCTTGCTCGTCGAAGAGAGCGCCTGCAATCACCAGCGCGGCCCCGTTCTCGATGAGGTGGTTCCCGCCGACATCGCGCTCCACGTGGTTCGAGAGAAAGGCCGCGTTGCGATAGACGACCGTGGCCGCCAGCGCTTCCAGGCGCGTGTCGCTTCGCGCCCAGGCACAGAACCGAGCGAGGTGCAGAATCCGGAGCGAAAC
The DNA here is from genome assembly GCA_028274925.1 of Halovenus sp. GTDB lineage: Archaea > Halobacteriota > Halobacteria > Halobacteriales > Haloarculaceae > Halovenus. The sequence goes on along the minus strand of JAQCNR010000253.1, from coordinate 3,811 downwards.
GGCGTGAGGTGTCCAGGCGCGGCGGAGGTATCTCTCCGCTCCGATACGCGTCTGGTCTGATTCGTACCAGTCGTCTAGCCAGCCGGCGAACGCCTCGACCGCTGTGGGACGTTCTGTGGGGTCGTCGTATCCCAGATACGCCGACGACAGAAACTCGAACCCGTGAAACTGCAGCGCCCACAGCGCCGGCGGTTCGGTTACTGCATCGCCGAACCAGTCGACACCGTCAGGCCCGGCTACGTCGACTGATCGGTTGAGCAACGTCACAGTCCCATCAGCCGCTTCGCTCGCTCGCTCGCGGTGGGCTTCCCGGGCCGATTGCCCGAGACAGCGCCGGAGCGTCGTCGTGTTGCCCCGGATGCTGTCGGACGTGACCGCCAGCCCCGTGGGTACTTTTCGGTCGTACCACTGGTCGGCGTCCATCGGGAGCGACGGGACGACCAGCTGACGGAGCGCTCGGTCGGCCACACCGAGCAGCTGCTCCGACTCCATGTTCCGTACCGTGGTGTACAGTAGCGGCGCCGTCTCCGTGTCGACAAGTTGTAAAAGGCGGGCTCGGACGTCAGCCATCAGTACTCCCCCCAGTGATAGGTCGTCTGGTCACCATCTACGCGGCTAGTTACTGGGGCCGCAGTTTGTTACGCCGCTCCTGAGCCAGTCCATCGATCGTACTACCCGTCAAACAGAGGCTTAGCTCGCTACTAACCGGCCAAGACGATACCGGCGTCTCGGCTCTGCCAGCCGGAATCGACCGAACTTCCCGACGTTTCATGTCTACCGCCGAGGTGGTCGGCACCGACTGTTGTGAACGCACGCAAGTACGTGACCCGCTGGTCTCGGAGCGTCTGTGCAACACTCCCTGACAACCACGCCCTCGGACGGATCGGTCTCCGTCTTTATCATCGCTCGACTGATTGCTGTCCACGAACGACCCAGTCAGGAGGGTGCACCTGAGCGAGGCGTAACTGCTGTTTCGCCTGGGACAGGTTCGCCGCGCTGTGTGACGCTGTCCTCTCGACGCCACCCCGTGAGGGAGCGGCGCTTGCTGCTTCCGGTCGGGCGCAATGCACCAGTGTTGATCCCTCTCACGCTGTGCCGACGACGAACGCGTCTCCGACTCCGAACGTGCCTCAGCCTCTGACGCTTTGCTCGTGACCACATCAGTAGCGGCCTCAGAGCATCGATACCTGCTGTATCGGCAAAATATCGGCTTCTGGCTGGTACTTGTCAGTCCACCCCGCTACAGGTAGTTTCATCAACTGGTCAAACAGGGTAGTATATAGCTACTAATTGACTCCGGTAACCGAGCGACTGGAGGCGAAGTTCTCTTCCGATGTTCCCTGGTCGCTGTGGTATTAGCGGGACAGTCGGTCGCGCTAAGTTTCGAACTCTGTAAGGCCCACGTGCCACTCGCCCGCTTTTGCAATGGTGTATTCTACTATATTTTAAACGGACAACATACTCATATAACGAGGTAGTAGGAGGAGTATTACTGATACGCGGGATACCAGTGCTACTACTACAGTAACATAGATGACGACAGTAGTTGCTTGGCCGGTTCGACGGCTGGCCTCCACCACCCATAGAGTATCCGACATCGTGACTGATGTGGCGCTACCTTTTCACCGCCCGCTCGGCAGGACGACCCGTTATCCACTCACGGAGCGTGCTCTTCGGAAGAGATCCGTGGACTGTGTCGGCCGCACCGACCCCGTCGCCGTGATACGACCACAAGGGCGAATCGAACACCGCTTTGACCAGCGTGGTGCCGGCAGATGAAAGGGAAATTACTGGCGTTCATCAACCGAGCGCTTCCGCAAGGAGGTGTGCTCGAACAAACTGTAAAGAGCGGCGCGTGGATGGGCGCGATGAACGTCTTCTCTCGGGGACTGCAGATTATCCTCGTTATCATCCTCGCCAACCTGTTGGAACCGGCCGATTTCGGCCTCCTCGGCATCGCACTGCTGGTCCTGAGCGCACTACAGAAGTTCTCAGAACTCGGCTTAGATTCCGCAGTCATCCAAGACGCTAGTGAAAACGTCGACGAATACATGAACACGATGTGGGTGTTACAGCTGCTTCGCGGTAGCGTACTGGCGGGCATACTGCTACTCGGCGCCCCGCTCGTTGGTTCGGTGTTTGGCGAGCCCAGAGCGACGGGAATCGTCCGTGCTATCGCGGTTGCACCGATTCTCGTCGCAGCGAAGAACCCCGGTGTCGTCTACTTCAAAAAGAAGCTGAACTTCCACTGGGAGTTCGCGTACCAGATGAGCGGATCGCTCACCCGGTTCGTCGTCACGATCGTGTGGGCTCTCGTATCCCCGACCGTCTGGGCACTGGTCGCTGGCCTCCTCGCGTCCAGGGCGGTGAGATTCGCGTTCTCCTTTATCGCCCACGAGTACCAACCACAACTATCGTTCGACATCGACCGCGCGCGTGAACTCATCCAGTACGGGAAATGGTTGACCGCCAACTCCATACTATTTTTCCTTTACAGCGAGGGCGACGACGCGGTCGTCGGCTGGCTCCTCTCGGCGACTGCCCTCGGGTTCTATCAGACGGCGTATCGCCTCTCCAACGCCCCTGCGACCGAAATCACGCAAGTGATCAACAGCGTCACGTTCTCCGCTTTTTCGGCGCTTCAGGAGGACAGTGCAGCGATGCGCGAAGCGTACTACAAGACGCTTCAGTTGGCCGCGTTCGTCACTTTCCCGGCCGCGTTCGGTATCGCTGGCGTTGCGGACGTCTTTGTCAAGACGTTCATGGGAGAACAGTGGGTGGCGATGATACCGGTCATGCAGATCCTCGCCGTTTACGGACTCCTGCGCTCGCTGGGGAAGACTATGGGTCCTGTGTTCAAAACACTCGACCGGCCGGACTACATCACGAAAATGTCTGCTCTCCGGGTTCTTCTGATAGCTGTGTTGATAATCCCGGTCACGAACCGGTTCGGCATCGTGGGTATCTCGCTCCTCATCGGCGCCATCTCTCTGTTCCCGATGTTCCCGCTCGATGCATATCTGGTCATCAAAAGTATCGACGGGAGCTACCGGCGCTTTGCGACCGAACTAGTACATCCCCTCCTGGCGAGCGTCGGGATGTTCACCGCAGTCACAGCGGTCAACCGGAGCCTGTCCGTCGAGGCGGGGGTACTGAAATTTGCCGTGCTGGTGACCGTGGGAGTGGTCGTGTACGTTTGCCTGGCGCTGTTGCTCTCGACCCAGTTCGAGTGGTCTATCGACGAGAATCTCCGAAAGGTGGTCGGCGCACTGGGTTAACACTGTCTGATAAACAGAACGCAGGGTGGTATCTCCTGCTGAAAGACCATGGCCTGTGCTGTCTCTTCGAGTGCCGATTGGGAACGCTTCTGTCCGACAGTAACAGGTCGGTCCGTGTCGGTCCGGGGGGCTTATTTCGTGGGAGTTCAGACAGTTACCGCTGGTCACGGCGAACTCAGTTGTTACCCATATCTATTCACAGGTGTGCGAGAGCGGACACGCCTCCAATGAACCGCCGAAGTCACCGTCTCGCGCACGCTTGACTGCTCCACCGGAACAACGGACCGCTGGCTGTCCAAGCTCTGGGACGAGCCACGCCGATCGCACTGCTGCCGTGTCGTCGGGTTTGCATCGATTTTTCAATGGCTATCATTTCATTGCTCCTAGTTTAGTCGGTACTCCTGAGTGACAGCGCACGTTGTGGCCGACGGCACCACGCTGGAGGCGTCGTGATTCTTTTAGAGAGGTGGAGCGACGCCTCTGTGGAGTCGGCCACGAAAAGTGTTGGAGATATGGCTGCTTAGACACAGTCT
>JAQCNR010000247.1 GCA_028274925.1 Halovenus sp. | reverse complement strand
GAGGCCGAGATGATAAAGTACGCCAACAACACCTTCCTCGCGTCGAAAGTCTCGCTCATCAACGACATCGGAAACATCTGCAAGGAGTTCGACGTCGACGCCTACGAAGTGGCTGACGCTATCGGACTCGACGACCGCATCGGCGAGCGGTTCCTTCGGAGTGGGGTCGGCTTCGGGGGCTCTTGTTTTCCGAAAGACACGCATGCAATAATATCTGCTGCCCGCGAGGAAGGGTACGACCCCGCAGTACTCTCGGCGGCCGTCGAACTGAACGACGCCCAGCCAGAGCGGTTGCTCGCTCTGATGGATCGTCATGTGGACGTTTCGGGCAAACGCGTGGCGGTGTTGGGGTTAGCGTTCAAGCCCGGCACCGACGACATCCGGAACACGCGGGCCGTGCCTGTCATCGAGGGCCTCCGCGAGCGCGGGGCAGATATCGTCGCCTATGACCCCGTCGCGACCGAGAACATGCGCGAGCGCTACCCAGACATCGAGTACGCCGATTCGGCCGCCGAGGCGCTCTCTGGTGCGTCGGGTGCCGTGGTCGTGACTGGCTGGGACGAGTTCGGGACGCTGGACGGGGAGTTTGATGCGATGGCTGGGGCTGTCGTTGTGGATGGCCGGCGGATCGTCGAACGCAGAGAGGGGATTACGTATGAAGGGTTGACGTGGTAATCAGGCATCCACGACCCGCCTATCAAGCACGAGCACGACGGCCGCGAAGACAAGCGCGACGACGAGGGCGCGTGGGTCCGACGAGACATAGAGGCTCGGCGTCGGTGGCCGCCAGTTCGTGAACGGGTAGAGCCACGCCGAGGCGCGGCCATCAGCATATGCTCGGAGACCATCTCCGAGGAGCGAACTCAGGCCGCCACAGACGACCAGCGGATAGACCCGTCGCCAGTATCGGCTCTGGAAGGCGAGTGAGATGAGGCCCGCGACGAGTAGCACGCCACCGAGTTTCGAGAGCGGCGAATACGAGAATGGGACGCCGAGGACAGTTTCGACAGTATCGGAATCCAGTACGATACCGACTTTCACCAAATCGGGAATGGCCGCACCCCCCATCCCAACGACGACCCACTGGCGGTCCAGCCAGTCGATTCGCCACGAGGCGACGGTAAAGAGTGCGTAGGCCGCCAGCAGGTGCGAGAGCAGGTCAGCCATCGCGTCCCTCCAGCGTCCACGTCTCGGTATCGATGTGCCACTCCCAGAGGAAGGCCACGAGGAATCCGAGCGCGCCGAGTGCCGAGACGACGTACTTGTACCACTCCGACCCGCCGCTTCGGTTGACGACGACGACATTCTGTGCGCTCATCTTTCGGTTGGACCGTAGTTCGCCGTAGACCTGTACGACGCCACCGGATTCGACGGCCGCGGACCCCCCTTCGATTCGGAGGTCGATAGTGACGCCTTCGGACTCCGCTTCGATGTCGAACCCACCGCCATCAGTTCCCGTCACATCGCCGAATATCAGTATCGTCTCTCCGACGTAACTGTCGTAGTCGGCGGCTAACTCGTGGGGCGCCGGGTATGGACTCCGCGCCTCACTCGTCACATCGGCGTGGACGAACAGTCCGCCGAGTACCGACAGCAACACCACTGCGACTAGCGCACGCTGCCACAACTTCACACTCTGCTCTGCTGTAGCCCCATGAAAGACCGTTTCGTTCTCAGTTGTCGGCCCGCAGGGCGTCACGAACCGCCGACTCGATATCGTACTCCGGCCTCCACCCCAATTCCTCACGGGCCCGACTCGTCTCGACAGCGAACGAATCGACCAGCGTTTCGTCATCGCCCCGGGGATTCTCGACCAGTTCCACATCGGCGTCGATGCCGGCCGTCTCGGCGGCAATATCTCGAACAAGCCGTGCGACTGCATGCACGCCGGGGTCTTCCTCACTCGCAATCTCGTACTTCTCGGTCCCTGTTTCGCCGTCTGCCAACTGTGACACCATCCGCTCGGCGCTTCGAACGTACGCCCGTGCGACATCTTTGACGTGGACGAAGTTTCGGGACTGCGTGCCGGGTTCGTAGACGGTTAGGGTCTCACCCGAAAGCGCACGCGAGACGAAGAAATTGATGACGGTCCCTTTCGAGACGGTTTGCCCGTCGATTTCGTGGCTCCCGTAGAGATTCGAAATCATGAACTGATGGGCCGGGAACGCGCCGTCGGCGAACGTCTCGATGGCGCGTTCCGAGAGCAGTTTCGTCCGGCCGTACCAGTTCATCGGGTCGCGAGGGTGGTCGACGGTAATCGGGAACGATTGGGGGTCCCCGATGACGGCCATCGAGAAGGGGAAGATGAGTCCGGCGCCGGTCTTCCGACAGAACCACGCGACGTTTTCGGTCCCCTGAACGTTGACCTCGTAGGCCAAATCGTCGTTCTCGGTACAGTCGTCGACACCGGACACGGCGGCCAGATGCATCACGATATCGGCCCCGGTGAGGGCGTCTTCGAGTCGGTCCCGGTGGCGGATATCGACGTGTTCGACCCCAACGTCACCGACGGACTGGATGTCGCCACGGTAGAAGTTGTCCAGTGCGGTAATCGTCCAGTCGGGATGCTGTTCCTGTAGTTCGACGAGGACGCGGCTGCCGATGTAGCCGGCCGCGCCCGTGATAGCGATGTGTGGTGTCTCAGGCATTGGTGAATCTCGCTGCGATATCTCGAACCCCCGCACGGAGGGTGGTCTCGGTCTCGAAACCGGTCCCAGTCAGTCGGTCGAAGTTGACGTGGTAGGAGGGACCGGGATGCTCGTCTTCCAGATACGTGATGTCGACGGCACCGACCTCCTCGTCGACGATAGTCGCAATCTCCGAGATGCGGTAGTTCGCGTCGTTTGCCCCGACGTTGTAGACGCGCTCG
>JAQCNR010000228.1 GCA_028274925.1 Halovenus sp. | reverse complement strand
AACCCCGAGTGGGGATGGTGTGTGTGAATCACGTCATAAGATTCGAGAACGGAGCGGACCGTCGCATACTCGGCGGGCGTGATGTGGAAGCGGTTCGGAACGTCGAGACAGAGCGTCTCCAAGCGGTCGATTCCGGGGAATGGTTCGATATCGAACCACGAGAGTACGCCGACGCGGTCGACAGCCTCGAAGTTGGCCTGTGTCGTCGCAATATCCCCCGGCATACTCGTCGTGCCGAGCGCGTTGACGACGTGACAGACAGATAGCCCCATTGCTCGCCGATAGACTCAGCCAGCGCATATGCGTTGTGGGATACCGACGAGAGCGAGCGATTGAAATACGGACCGGCCGTTGAAGAATCCAGACCGAATGACAGACCAGCCGAATATCATCTGGCTGACGCTCGACAGTGTGCGGTACGATCACACGTCGATGAGCGGCTACGACCGCGACACGACGCCTGAGATTCAGACCATCGCGGACAGGCCTGAGGGCGTCTCCTTTTCATCGTGTTTTTCTCACGCACGCTCATCGCCCGCCTCTGTCCCGTCGATTCTCAGCGGCACGTATCCCTCCAGGCACCGCACGTACTTCGGCAACAGTGCACAGTTCCCGAGCGAGCTCCCACTGGTGTCCGAACTGCTCGGTGAGGCTGGCTACCGGACTGCAGCGTTGTCGAACAACGCCTACGCCAGTTCACTCACCGGCCTCAACCGCGGGTTCGACGATTTTACGCTGCTTGGCGACTCGCCGGGCGACATTCTCGATAGCGCTGGCCTGACAAATCTGCTCAAGTACGCCGCCAACATCCGCCGCCATTCCGTGGGCTTCTCGACGGACTCACACGCTCACTCGGCTGGCTACCTGATGAACGAACTCGCTAAAGAGCAGGTGCAGTCGACGACGGAGCCGCTGTTTTATTACGTCCACTACAACGAGCCACACCGGGCGTACTACCCGCCGCTGCCGTATCTCGACCGCTACACCGACGACATCGCGATGGAGGGCCGGGAGGCCGCCTCGCTGGCGATGGACATCCACCACAGCCTCATCGACATCGTCGCCAACGGTTGTGATTTGAGCGACGAGGAGATGAACGCGCTGCTCGCGATGTACGACAGCGAAATAGCCTATACCGACCGACTCGTCGGCGAGTTTGTCGAGGTCATCGAGCGAGAACTCGGAGAAACGGTGCTCGTGATTACAGCCGACCACGGTGAATTGTTCGGCGAGGACGACATGCTCGCACACAAGTACAGCATGCACAATGCCGTCCTCCACGTTCCGATGGTCGTCTACGGCCTCGATTGCCTCAAAGACGAGGGGATCATCCAGCACAGTGATGTCGTGCGGACACTGCTCGAAGTCGCTGGTGCAGAGACGGAGACGATACAGGGTGTCGACCTCAGAACCGAGCGCCGGGAGTACGCCATCAGCCAGTCCGGCGCAAGCGACCTCGAGCCCCTTCTGTCGGCAAGTCCGGAGTACGACCGCGAGAAATTCTGCACGGAGGAGTACTCCGTTATTCAGGACGGCGAGTACAAGTACATCGGCCGGCCGGACGACCCGCGGCTGTACGACCTTCCGGACGAACAGACCAACTACTTCGACAACGAGTCCGACCGCGGCGAGGAGATGGCGGCGTGGCTCGAGGAGTGGCTCGAAACGGAGGGCCAACCTATCGGCAGAGGAGCAGAGGCCGAGGTTGACGAAGAGATGCGCTCACGGCTGGCCGATTTGGGCTATCTCGACCACGAAATGTAGCTACATGTAGCCCAGGTCTTCGAGTTGCTCTCGGACTTCCGTCGAGTCCCCAAGTCCAGATTCGTCGTCTCTGTCTGCGGGGCTGTGGTCGGTCTCGTCGAGTTCGCGGTCGATGGCCGTACGAATGTCCACCACGCTCGATACCGACTCGACCAGCCCAGGGTCCGTCGCGGCGACCATCGCCGTCTCGGTGTGCAGGCCGTCCTGCAGGCCGTGGTCGCTGACCAGCAGGAGTTCGTCGTCCTCGCCGAGGTCGTCGCGAAGTTCGCCGACGAAGTCGTTCAGTTCATCGTAGGCCCGGCGCTGGAGTTGTGGTCGGTCGTAGCTGACGTGTCCCACTAAATCGAGACCACTCGTGTAACCGAAGACGAGTTCGTAGTCACGGCTTCTGAGCCCCCGGCGGACCCGTGCGGTGCGAATCATTGCCATCTCGAGGCACTGTTCGTAGAAGGCGTGTGGGTCGGCAGAGCTGTGTCCGCCCGTCGCCTCGGGGTTGCGCTCGAACAACTCGCCCATCTCTCTTCGGAGTTGGTGTTCGCGGT
>JAQCNR010000227.1 GCA_028274925.1 Halovenus sp. | reverse complement strand
TGGCCCCGGCGACCCGGAACTCCTGACAGTCAAGGCAAAACGACTGCTCGAAAACGGTGACGTAGTTCTCCATGACAAACTCTCGGGACCGAATATCCTCGACCAGATTGACGCCGACCGTCTCGAAGACGTGGGGACGCGTGGTCACGGCGACACCACGCCCCAGTCCTACGTCAACGAGCGAATGGTCGAACTCGCTCGGGAGGGCAAGACGGTGGTTCGACTCAAGGGCGGCGACCCGACTGTCTTCGGCCGCGGTGGCGAGGAGATGCGCTATCTCGCCGACCACGGCGTCCCCTTCGAAGTAGTGCCAGCAATCACCTCCGCCATCGCCGGTCCAGAAGTCGCGGGGATTCCCGTCACCGACCGCAACCACGCCTCGACAGTCTCGATTGTCACTGGCCACGAAGACCCCGACAAGGAGGAGTCTGCGGTGGACTGGGAAGCGCTGGCCAACACCGGCGGCACTATCGTCGTCCTGATGGGTGTGACGCGGCTGCCAGAGTACACTGACTCGCTGGTCGACGCCGGACTGGACCCCGAGACACCGGTTGCGATGGTCGAGCGGGCAACCTGGCCGGACCAGCAGGTCGTTACCGGAACCCTCGACAGCATCGTCGAGGCTGCCGACGACGCTGGTATCGAACCGCCCGCGATTACGGTCATCGGCGATGTGGCCGGCACTCGCGACACTGCCCTCGAATTTCTCGCAACAACCTATGAGTGAGCCAACTGTTGCTGTCTTCCGACCGGACGACGAACGTCTCGACAGCGCGGTCGACCTCCTCTCGGAACTGGGTGTCGACCCACTGCCAGACCCGATGCTCGCTGTCGAACCCACCGGCGCACAGCCACGCACCGACGCCGAGTATACCGTCCTGACGAGCAAGACGGGCGTCGAACTGCTCGCCGAAGACTGGCGCACCGGGGGACAACTCTGTGCCATCGGCGAATCGACTGCCGACGCGCTACGGGGGGCTGGCTATCCCGTCGATATTGTCCCCGAGGAGTACACCTCGAGTGGACTCGTCACGGCGCTTGCAGCGGTGGCCGAAGGGCGGCGAGTCGAGGTGGCTCGCAGCGACCACGGCAGTGCTGTCCTGCTCGATGGCCTCGAAGCCGCCGGTGCGTACGTCCACGAGACGGTGCTGTACGAACTCCGCAGACCACCGGGCTCCGGCGAAGCGGCCACTGCGGCGGCCGAGGGCACGCTTGACGCTGCACTGTTTACCTCGTCACTAACAATCGAGAATTTCCTCGCGGCAGCGAGCGAGTCTGGCCAGGAGACGGCGGCCCGTGACGGGTTGAACGACGCGCTCGTTGCCGTCATTGGCCCACCGACCGCCGAGACGGCCGCCGACGCCGGTATCGACGTTGACCTCGTCGCGTCGGAAGCGGACTTTGAGACGTTAGCACGAGAGGCCGTTGACCGTTTACAAACCTGCCAGTAGGTGTGTGTAGCTATCCGTAAGCAGTCGGAAAGTTTTTGTATTATAACCAATGTATTCCTGTAGACATGGAACGGAATATCGATAGACGGACGGCTCTCAAGCTCGGCGGTGCTGCCACAGTAGCTGCAGTAGCTGGCTGTAGCAACCCGCTCAGCAGCGGTGGCGACGGCTCCGGCGCTGGGTCGTACTCGCAGTATCTCGCGGCTCAGGACAACCAGGTCTTCTTTGCCTACGCCGACTTTCAGGCGCTAGAAGAACTCGACCAGGGCAATCAGGACGGCGGCAGTGGCGGCCAGATGCCGAACCTCGAGGACCCGATGCTCGCACCGGCAACAGGTGTCTTCCTGATCGCCTTTTCTGCTGGCTTCCAGTTGGGCGCGCTCGGTCTTGGTGGACTCCTCCAGACTGACGGCGAGTCAGAGCTTAGTTCGTCGGGCGAAGAGGTTCTTATCGCAAACTCGGCGTTGGTCGTTGCTGGGGAGATGGACACCGACGAAATCAACAGCACGCTCACCGAATCGAGTGACCAGTCGTTCAAAACGCAGTACGAACAGACCGGCGAAACCGGTGGCTACAGTATCTACGAGCCAGCCGAATCGTCGGCCTCGGGCAGCAATGCCTCGGTGGTCGCTGTCAACGGCAGTGAACTCATCTCTGCACAGAGTCAGAGTAATATCGAGGTAGTTATCGACGCCATCGACGGCTCCGGGCGTGCCGCCGACGAGTTTGACGAGTTCAACTGGCTGCTCGACAACGGCGGCAACGGCGTGCTTGCGCTTGGCGGCTACGGGCCCGATGGCTACTCGAGTCCCGGTTCCGACTCCGGCTCCGGCGGCTCGGACTCTGGATTCGACTTTGTCAACAGCAGCGGCGGGTTCGTCGGGTCGATGAGCTTCGACGGTGACAATCTCAACTCGGTCATCGCCGCCAGTTCGGACGAAATCACCGAAGACAACCAGGACAGCATCGAATCCGAGTTCCAGAGCGACCGGACGGACGTTTCTGTCGACTTCAAAGGGAATGGCCGCTTCGTCGCCGAGGCAACCTACAGCCGTGACGTGTTGCAGGGCAGTTCGGACAGTTCCTGAGCTATCCGAGAAATCGTCGTATCGTTGCAGTAACCTTTTCGGGCTGTTCGAGCTGTGGCCAGTGCCCAGTCTCGCCGAATCGCTCAATCTGGCAGTCGGGCACCCACTCCGTCAGCCCTGACAACAGCCCTGCTCCGAGCAGTGGGTCCTCGACGCCCCAGCAGACCAGCGTGGGGACCGAGACGGCTCCGTCACGGCGTGTTCTGCCGGGTAGCAGCGACTGCAGTTCCCCTTCCACTGTCTCACGACCCATTGCCCGGTAGTAGTTGACTGGCCCAGCCAGACTGCCGGCACGCTCGATAGCCTCCCTGTATCGCGCTTTTGTCTCCGGCGAGAAGACCGACGGGTCGACCGCTCCGGCCGCAATCTCCTCGACGAGTCGGTCACGCCCAGCCCACAGTAGCCGTTCCGGTACCCACGGGAGTTGTGCGGCGAAGACGTACCACGACCGCAGCAACTGTCGCGGCGACTGCCGGAGCTGTTGGCGGTAGCGGTCCGGGTGTGGCGCGTTCAACACGGCCAGTTGACTCACGATATCTGGTTCACGAATCGCAAGCTCCCAGCCGACCAGTCCACCCCAGTCGTGGCCGACCACTGCGGCCCTCGCCGCGCCCTGTGCCTCGACCAGTTCTCGCACGTCGGCGACGACTTGTGCCGGTCGATAGCTGTCGACGCCCGCTGGCTGGTCCGTGCGGTTGTAGCCCCGAAGATCCGGCGCAAGCACGCGATACCCCGCCTGTGCAAGCGGTTCGAGCTGGTTGTGCCAGGTGTACCAGTGCTCGGGAAAGCCGTGTAACAGAACGACCAGCGGTGCCGACCCCGTTGGATGGTCGACGGACTCCGGGTCGGGGTCGACGGAGACGTAGTGCATGGTGATCCCGTTGACACGGGCAGTTTCGTGTCGCCAGCGTTCGGGGT
>JAQCNR010000226.1 GCA_028274925.1 Halovenus sp. | reverse complement strand
TGAGCGTGCCCCACTTTCTCGATGGCGTTCGGGTTTCAGAAGAGTACGCGGACGTTGTGCTGACAGACTCCGAAACGGTCGCGAAGACACCGGCTGATTATGAGAAGGGTCCACACATCGTCGCGGCGCTGAACGTACAAATCCAGCAGCGGACCGGCGGTGAGAAGCGCCTGATTGATCTCTTCGATCTGGATTACACACTTTCCGAATACGATCAGTTCGTCGCTGCGCTCCGCGAACTCACTGCAGACCCTGAAATCGAGACGTGGGTCGACACGCACGTCGATGGTCCTGCTGTCCCGACAATCCCCCCAGAGCCTGTGTACCACGTCCCCCAGCCGCTGTTCAAAGTCGCTGAACTCCGCGGCTCACCCCTTCGGTTCGTCCCGGTACGAAGACGCTTATCAGTGCTGACATCGACAATATCGGTGCAAATCCGGGCACTGAGACGGTCGCGTTCGCACTCGACGGCGAGCGACTAGAGACGCGCACACTTCGATTGGAGGGAGCGCAATCAGAGCGAGTCTCCTTCGAGTTCGATGCAAGCCAGTACGACCTGGGTGAGTATTCCTATCAGATCCAGACTGACACAGACGAGCGAACCGGGACAGTTACAATTGGCACGCCAGCCACGTTCCAGCTTGCGTCGCTCGACCTCGACCCGGCACCACTAACGCAGGGAAGGGAGCTTTCCGTCACTGCTGTTGTCCGAAATACCGGCGACGTGGCTGGAGAACAAACCATTACCGCCCGAATCGAGGAGGAAACTGCGGCCAGATCCCGAGTCGAAACTACCGCCGTCGAACTGGCGGGCAACGACTCCCACACCGTCACGCTTGGTTTCAACACCGCTGGTCTTGACCCCGGGACGTACGTCCTCACAGTTGAGGTGGGTGAGGCGACTCGAGAGACTGAGATTACCGTCGAGCCAGAAGGCGACTCCGAAGCAAACGACTCCGGAGCTGGTGACACCGGCAACGAGACCGACCCGAGCGCGGACGACACCGGAGTCGGTTTTGGTGTTGTCGGCGGGCTTGCCGGCGCTAGCGCGGCCGGCTATCTCGTCCAACGACGGCTAACAGCCGAAGTCTCCCGTAGAACTGAGACTGCTGGTGAGCGTCGAAAGTAGTGCCTCATACTGGCGGATTCTCGCAAAAGTGCGTGCTATTACCGCTCTGAGATTTCCATCTTCATCCCGTCTTTCGGGTGCAGCGTCAGCGTGGGTCGCAACTCCAGTTCGGGGCCGGTGTAGTCAAGTTCGTACTTCTCGGCGACCATCGCGAGAATAATCTGGGCTTCGAGTTTGGCGAGGTTCTTGCCGATGCAGTGTCGCGGCCCGCCGCCGAACGGGAAGTACGAGAACCGCGTCTGGTCGGTGTCGGCCCACCGCTCCGGCCGGAACTCATCGGGGTCGTCCCAGTACTCCGGCGAGCGGTGAACTGCCCACTGCGAGAGCATAATCATCGACTCCTCGGGAACGTCGTAGTCGAGCAGTTCGACATCCTCGGTCGCTTCGCGGAACAGCGCGTACACTGGCGGATACAGCCGCATCGCCTCGTTAATCGTCCACTCGATATACTCGAAATCCTGTACGTCGTCTATCGTGGGTTGCCCATCGAGTTCGTCGACTTCCTCGTAGACGCGCTCGCGTTTTTCGGGATTTTCGGAGAGGAGATACCACGTGAACACCAGCGTTAGCGCCGTCGTGTCGTGGCCGGCAAGCAACATCGTCACCACCTCGTCTCGGAGTTGCTTGGCAGACTGCTCGCCGCGGTCCTGCGCGCGAAGCAGAATCGAGAGCAGGTCCATCGGTCCGTCTTCGTCACCTTCGGTGCCGCGACGTTGCTCAATAATCTCATCAACAACATCGTCGACGGCCGACACCGCCGACTGGTAGGCTCTGTCGCCGGGCAGCGGTACCCACGGCGGCAGCGCAAAGCGCACCGGGTCTGGCTCGAACTGCTTGCCGATTGGCTCGAGGTTCTCCCGGAGGTGGCTGAGTTGGCGCTCGTTCAGTTCCGTGCCGAGCATCAGGTCTGCAATCACGTCGATTGTGACACGGGTCATCTCCAGTTCCATATCGCGGGTTTCGCCCGCCGCCCAGCGGTCCAGTAGCTCCTCGGTATGGTTCGCGATCCGGTCGTCGAAGGCGGCGAGTCGCCCCATCGTGAACGCCGGATTGGCGAGTTGGCGCTGCTGTTGCCAGGTGTCGCCCTCGCTGAGCAGCAGGCCGTCCCCGAGCAGGTCACCCAGCGTGTCGCTCTGGAAGTCGGGTTTGCGGTAGCTGTCGGCGTCACTGACCAGAATCTGCTCGATAGCCGACGGCTCGGCGACGAAATACGTCTCCATCGGACCCATATTGAACGCGGCGATGCCGTTGTACGCACGCTCGATATCCTCCACGAACCGAAGCGGGTCCGCGGAGTACTGCCGACCGCTTCCAAACAGCGGTTCGCCCCGCGGTCCTGGTGGCGTGGTTTGCACAACTACAATAGGGGATTCGACTGAATAAACCCTCTGCTGGGACTCCCCCGTGTTTCACGTGGAGAAACACACCGAAACCGCGAAACAGTTAGTTGGATTACGACACATGTACTCACTATGTGCTCGCAACCGGTCAGTCGAACTGTATTGAGTCGGGACACCCCGGAGGAGTCAGGATGAGACGGGTCGTTCAGTTGCTCGCCGTCGCCGTCGCGCTGGTGGCCCTCGGTGCCCTTGCCGTTGTACCTGGGGCAGCAGCCCCGGTCGATGACGATACCGCCGGTGGACCAGCGCTCGCCGACGGCCACGTCGGGGAGTGTGCGGTCACGCCGCCGTCTGACCACGCCGACCCGGCAAATCCTGACGGCGTCATCGGTTGGGTCGAAGGCTACTGGTACAACGAACCAGTCAGCGTGACGCCTGACGATGGCTTCAACCAGAGCGAACTCGACCGACTCGCCAGACGCACCGCCGCACAGGTCGAGTCGCTGCGCTGTCTCGACTACGTCGACGGCCTGCCCCCGCTGCAGACGATTTCTCGTGACCAGTACCGCGAGAACGTCGCAGGGCAGGTCGAAAACCAGACCACTGCAGAGGGTGAACTGTACGAGAACGCCCAGTACGCTGCTCGGATGACCATCGGCAGCGAAGTCGACGCACTCGAAGCGTTTGTCGACGCACAGGCGGCCTTTCCCGCCGCATTCTACCGGCCAGACCAGGATTACATGGCCTTCGTCACTGACGACGAGACTGTCGAGGGACTGCGACAGTCGACGCTTGCGCACGAACTGGTCCACGCACTGCAGGACCAGTACTTCGATGTTGGCGCGATTTTCGAGAAGCCGACCAACGACCAGTATCTCGCTGCGGCCAGTGTGGTCGAATCTGACGCCCAGTTTTTCCAGGGACAGTACACGGCAAACTGTAACAGCGGGTCCTGGGCTGACGACTGTATCACTCCGGCGCGGGGTACTCCGCCGGAGATTCCGAACTGGGCAATCGCGCTCAACCAGCAGTTCCAGTACACTTCGCCGCTGATCGAGGCGACCTACGAGGAGGGCGGCACCGAAGCCATCGACAACCTGTTCGGGAACTTCCCCGAGACGACGACTGAATCGATCTATCCCGACCGCTTCGGTGAGTTCGAGACCGCCGACATCACTGTCGAGGACCAGAGCGGGTCGGCGTGGCGGCGTGTCCAGAGCGGGAATCTCTCGTACAACACGATTGGTCAGGCCGGGATGACGGCGATGTTCATCGCGCCGTACTACGAGACTGACGGGTCGACGAACGTCGTCTCGGACATCCGGGAGTTCATCCCTCAGCGTGGCGTCCTCGATTACGGCATTCCGGAGACTGACGGCTGGCGCGGCGACAAACTGTACGGCTACGCAGACGACGCGAACGAGACGGGCGCAGTCTGGGAATCTGCGTGGGACAGCAGCACCGACGCCGAGGAGTTCGCCTCGACGTACGAGGCGCTGATGGAGCACCGCGGCGGCACGCTCGCCTCGGGCTACGAGAACGTCTACACCTTCGACACCGAGGAGTACGACATGGCTGCTGCCGTTACACAGACTGACGAGCGAGTCCTGATTGTCACCGCACCGACCGTCGAGGAACTCACCGGTGTCCACGAGTCGGTCTCGCTCCAATCGACCGACACCGACGACTCGGACTCTGATACGGGCAACGGCGACGAAAGCGACGACTCGGGTGGCGATGAGAGCGACGATGGTGACGGGTCAGACGCTGAGACGGACGACGGGGAAACCAGCGACGACGGCGGAAGTGACGACGGAAGCAGCGACGACGGCGGCCCCGGATTCGGGATTCTCGCCGCCGCGGTTGCGGTACTCGGAGCCGGATTCTGGCTCGCTCGGCGCTAACGTGGCCGAGCGACGATATACGGCTGGCGTTCGATTTCGATTTTTCCCTGCTCGGCAAGATGGATTGCATACGCCGAGGCAACTCTGGAGAGAAACTGGACGGTTATCTCTGTTGCACCCAGCGCTTCCATCGCAATCTCGCCGGCAGCTATCGGTCCCTGTTCGTTGACGACTTGCTCCACCGACTGCTCGGCCTGGTCAACCTTCTCCAGCGCATCCGAGACACGTTCGGCCGGATTCGTCATCGGGTCGCCGTGACCGGGCAACAACAGGTCCGGGTCACAGGTCTGAATCCGCTGCAATCCGGTCCGATACTCGTCGATATCCCAGTGCACTGGGCCGTACATGAAGTGGCCGTTCGTCGAGACGATATCGCCGGAGAGCATCACGCCCGATGGCTCGTGATACAGCGACATGTGCTGGTGTGAGTGGCCGGGCGTGTGGATGGCCGTGCAGTCGTACGGCCCGACGGCGACGGTGTCGCCTGCGGTCACGACCCGTTCGATTGCAACCTCGTCGGTCGCATAGTTGAGGTCAGTTGGAAAGTACTGGTCGTCTGCGGAGGGGTCGCCGTCGGTCAATCCCGAGGCGAACTCGGCCATCTCTGTCCGTGCTGCCGCGAGATACTCGTCGAATCCGCGCAGAATCTCGTCAGTTCCCTCGAAAACGGTGTGTGGCAGGCTGGTCAACTCGTCGATTGTTAGACTGCCGCCGACGTGGTCGATGTGTGGATGTGTCAGGACAACGCGCTCGATTCCCGACAGCGACTCGTCGAGCGCCTCGAGAAGACGGTCACGGGAGTCGGAACAGGGATGACCAGTGTCGATGAGCGTGTCACCGACGCGGTAGACGTTGACCATCCCGTAGTGTGGCTGGACCAGTTCGAGTCGCTCGTACTCCATAGCTTACCTACTCCCGGCGGCGTCAAAGAAGGTCCGGTCGTGGTTATCCGCCGAGTGCCTGCTCGGTTGAGCCACTGCCGCCGAGAACGACGTCTCGCCCCTGCTGTGTGACGTTTGTCAGTTCCTCGTCCTCGCCGTCGAAAATCGTCTCGAAGGCCTCCTCGTCATCCTCAGCGGCCGACGCCGCTGTCTCGCTGTCGGCGTACTGTAACGCGATTGTCAGCGACGCGTCCGAGGAATCCGACTTCGATGTGGCGGCCTGTGTTGAGCGCTGTGGCTGTACCGAGAGGCTCGCCTCGACAGAGACTGTCGGCGAGACAACACCGATGGTTCCCTGCTGGAGATAGCCGAGCAGTCGCGTCCACCCTGTATCCTCCTGACCGAGATACGGCTCTTCTCCTTCCCTGACATCGACCACCTGCTGTGGATTACGCCCGGTGACGACGACACCCTCACCGACAGCCACGCCGTTGGTCGACCCATTGCTGTATAGCTGGTATCCCCGGTCGCTTTCGTCCGGTTCGCGGCCGCTGTCGCTGTAGCTCTCGACGACTGTCTCCTGTGTGAACGACCCGAGGATAATTGTCAGAAATCGCTGGCCAGCAGTCCGCAGTCCCATGAATATCCCGAAGTTCTCCTCGCCAATCCCGAACTGTTCGGCGATGCCAGCGAAGCCGGCGTTCTCGTACAGTTGGGGGAACTCGGTCGCGGTCTGCTGTGTGTCGAGAAAGAGCAGGTCAGCGCGTTGCTCTGAGACGACTGGCTCTGCGGGGACGGACTGCTGCCACTTGCCCGGGGAGATGGGTCCACTTTGCTCTGAGGGGTCATCCGTCCCTGCACAGCCAGCGAGTGCGCCCACCGCTGTGGCTCCAGCGAGACGGAGAAACTGACGTCTATCGCTCATCGTCCTGTCTGTTTTCACGGCTGAAGTTATACTTCAGCGACACGGCGATACTTACTCGACACTCCTGCACGAGCGAAACCGTCCCCAGATTCCCCGCCGGTCGGCAACGAATCGGTAGCCGCGCTCGCGCACCCGCGACCAGTACGGAACGAGGCCAGCAAGTCCGACCAGCCCGCGGCCGATAGCGCCACAGCGAGCGAAACTCTGCTCGGCGCCTTCGCCACAGGAATAGACGGCGTCGTCGGTCAGCAAGTGCATACAGTTCTCGTACTCGTCGGGCAGCCGAGCTACCTGGTCCGGTGTCAGTTCGTCGAAGCCGACGGGCTCGAACTCTCCGAACCGGAGCAACCACCGCACGCAGTACATACAGAAGCCGCAGTCGTCGTCGTAGACGAGCCGTGGCGGGGCCATACGCTTCCTACGAGGTCGGTGTTTGTGTGTCCTCCGGAACTCTGCCCGTCTCTCTGGAACGAGACGACGGCCCTGCGTAGCTAAAAACAGCCGCTCAGCAGTTAGGCTGCGGTTGTCTTTTCGACCGTGACGCTGAACTCGGCGAGCAACACCTGCAGTCGCTCGGCCTGTTCGTTGAGCGCGGTCACGCCGCTGCTAATCTCGCTGACCGACGCCGACTGCTCTTCGGCCGCTGCCGAGACGTCCGCCGCGTCCTCCGCAATCTCGTCGCCTATCCCGGTGACCTCCTCGACCATCGAAGTTAATTCCTCTGCGCTCGCGGCTTGGTCGTCAGTCGTCTGGCTAATCTCTGCGATTCCGGTCTCGGTCTGCTCGGCGTTTTCCCGCACGGTCTGGAGCGCGTCGGCAACGCCACGAACCGCCTCGACGCCGTCGTCCACTCGCTCGGCCGCACCTTGCACCTCCTCGACAGTCGTCGTTGTCTGTGCCTGGGTCTGCTCGATCAGTTCCTCGATATCGGTCGCCGCGTCGCGAGTCTCTTCGGCCAACTGTTTGACCTCGTCGGCGACGACTGCGAAGCCATCGCCGGCGTCACCGCCGCTGCCGCCAGCGCGTGCGGCCTCGATGTTCGCGTTCAGCGCGAGCATATTGGTCTGTTCAGCAATCTCGCTGATCAGGCCGGTAATCTCGCCGATTTCGTCCATCCGCTCGTCCAGCGCCTGAATATTCTCGACGGTTGTCTCGACAGTCTGGTCGACAGCCTCGACATCCTCGATTGCTCGTGCAGCGAGTTGCTCGTTCTCTTCGGCGACGGCGGCGGTCTGGGTGGAGCGCTCGGCAACCGACGCCGCGGACGCGGCAACCTCTTCGATGGTCGCCGACAGGTCGGTTACCTCTCCGCCGACGGCGTCGAGTTTCTGGCGCTGGTCGTCGGTGCCGCCCGCGACGTTCTGGATGGACTCACTGACGCTGTTGCTCGCGCGCTTGATCTCCTGCATCCCGACGTCAGTCTCGGCACTCGTCCGGTCGACTTCCTCGGCGAAGGACTGAATCTCCGCCATCGCAGACTCTGTTTCGTCGAGCATCGTGTTGAACGACTCGGCAATCTGGTCCATCGCGTCACTCTGGCTACCTGCGTCCAGTCGCACCGTCAGGTCGCCGTCCGCCGCTGCGGCCATCTGCTTGCTGAACTCGTCGGCTTTCGTTTCGAGGTGGTCGTTGAGTTCTTCGAGTTGTTCCTGTTCTTTCTCGGCGTTGGCTTTCGCGCGCTGAGCCTCCATCTCCGCCCGTTCGAGTTCGGCTTGCTTGGCTTCGAGGTCCTCGATTTCGTCTCGCTTGGCCTCGACGTCGGCGAGTTGTTCTTGGACTCGTTCGCGCGAGCGCTCGGTAGAGTACCAGTTCGCAGTCAGTGCTGCCCCCCCCGCGAGAACGAAGACTGCGTGGACACCGCCCCAGATGAACGGTCGCTGGATAGCGGCGACGTGATTGTAGACCCGTGCTGGATTCACCAGTCCGAACACCGAGTGCGAGAACGCCACAATGGCAATCCCGATTGCGAACGGCAACCAGTCCTCGTACAGGGCGAGTACCATAATCGCCACGAAGAAGTGGAAGTGTGCCTCGATGAACCCTCCCGAGAGGAAGACCAGCGACGTCGAGGCCGCAATCACGCCCGCCGAACTGAACGCGGTCCGGGCACGTCTACTGAACTCGGGATAGGACGCGAGCAGTCCCAGCGCGGTAAGCACGCCCAGTTGTGCGAGCACGCGCCACAGCGGCGTCGCGGGAATCTCTGCGCCCGTCACCAGCGTCTCGGTGCCGTCGAACAGTCCGAGTGCGAGCAAGAACGGGAGGTGCGCAAAGTGGACAATCAGAATCTTCCGGTGCCTGCTCTCCCACACTGTCTCTGGAATTGTGTCGCCGCTCGGGATGTACCTGATAAACTCACGGAGCGAGTCAGCACCGCCCGATGCCGCCTCGTTTGGCCGGGTAACCGCGCCTGACATGCGCAGAGTTCAGCTACTACCTGTGATAAAATTACCGCGGCAAATTCAACGAGTGATAGCCAGAGACGGCCAACTTGTTACGAATTTCTGAGTTACACAATAGTTCACAGCCGACCGCTGTGGCTTCAGTCCTGAGTTGGTGAGCCCGGAGTCGGACGCACGCTCGCGACGCCGCCAGTGTACCGACTCCACAGCAGGAGTAGACTTGGCAACACCACCAGACTCACGACGAAGGACGTGAGCAGTGCGATGACGACAATCGCTCCGAAACTCTGCAGTTGGGCCTGCGGGACGAGCATAATCGTCGCGAAGGCACCGGCAGAGGTGAGCGTACTCCCGAGCAGTGCGCCGCCGGTCCCGGTCACGGCCGCCTCCAGCGCTTCGATGGGCGTCGCACCGGCGTCGAGTTCGTCAGCGAAGCGGTCACCGACGTGGATGTTGTAGTCGACGCCCAGCCCGATTACGAGGCTCATCAGCAGCGCCGTCAACAGCGTCAGCGGAATCCCGAGCAGGTACATTCCGCCGATAACCAGCCCGACAACCAGCGTGATCGGGATTGTGACGACAGCACCGAGGCTCGCACTCCCGTGCATCGACCAGAACACGGCCACCAGCGTCACGGCGATGGCGAGCAACGCGATCAGCATCGTCAACACGATGCCGCCGATGATCTGGTCGAGGATGGCGTTGTTGACCGCGAGCGACCCGGCGACAGTTGCCGTCCGACTGTCTCCTTCCATCGTCGCAGCTCCTCCTTCGAGGGTATCGACGACCGCCGTTGCTTCCGAGTAGTCTGGGTCCAGCGAGAGCGTCACGAGCACCGAGCGGTACTCGCCGTCGGTTCGCTCGATGACCCGTTCGGCGGCCGCGCTGTCGGCCGCGTAGAAGGTGTCGTACAGCCCCGCAAGGTCTTGGTCGGGAATGCCGTCGCCGTTCTCGTCGTGAGCCTGCAGAACGGCAGCGAAGCTCTCGTTCTCTGCGGCGACTCGTTGCATCGCGGTCAGCGGGGACTGCTCGGCCCGAATGCCAGACTGTGTGACTAACAGCCCCGACTTGTCGATTTCTGCCACCCCATCGTCGATAGCTGTGAGTGTGCTGTCGCTGGTCACGTCATCCTCGACGAGTATCATCGACTGGATGGCGTCGTTCTCGTTGGCGGGCTGGTACACCGCCTCGACGTGGCGCTGCTGGTCACGAAGTTCGATAGTGTCCCAGCCAACCGGGTCGGGGAGTTGCTGTTTCCACTCCGCCACCTCGCCGTCTGATTGCTGGTAACTCTCCTGGTCGAGGTCCATCCACGCGAGTCCGCCGACGCCACCGACCACGACGGCGACGACGAGGACGACTGGTGCCCCTCGCCGGGCGAGTGTGACGCTCTGTTCGAGCACCGGCCGGAGATAGCTGCCGTGACCGAGCGCCGTCTTCTGGCGGTCGAGTCCCAGCCGTTCGAGCACGCCATCGATGCTGATTTTCAGTGCCGGAACGACCGTGACGAAGATAACCAGCGCCGAGATGACGCCCAGTGTGATGCTGACGCCAAGGTTCCGAACCAGCGCGAGCGGGTTGACGAGGTTCGCCAGAAAGCCGATTGCTGCGGTGACCGTCACCAACACGAGTGCCGTCGTCACCAGCCGCACACCGCGATTCATTGGCTCGCGGATTCCCTCGTCTGTTCCGCGCTGTTCGCGA
>JAQCNR010000222.1 GCA_028274925.1 Halovenus sp. | reverse complement strand
GTGAAGCAGGTGGGTTCAGCGTACACGTCGAAACGGTGCGCTGAGTGTGGTTTCACAGCAGACGAGAATCGCCCGACCCGGAACGATTTCCAGTGTCAGAAGTGCGACTCGGAAGCGAACGCAGACTACAACGCGGCGAAGAACATCGGGATGCGGTATGTCCGTCGGGGCCAACAGTCGTCTCGGCGGACGGGCAACAGTCAACTTGCCCTAAAGTCTGGGACAGTGAACGCGAGCGGCGATTATACCGCCCACCAAGATTCGGTCAGAGCGCGAGTCCACGGACAAGCCCCGTCCTCAAACGCGAGCGTCAGCGAGCGTTAGGGCGGGGTAGTTGACGGCGGTGAATCCGATACCGAACACGACCGCGAGACTGGAGACGATAACACCCTCACTCACTGCGAGGACGATGCCGGCCTCGGCCAGCGCATCGAGGGCATAGAACCCCAGTCCAACCAGATAGAATGCTGTCGCGAAGACGAGACCAAGCCACAGCGAGAGCCCGACAATCGTCCCGGCAAGGGTACCGAGTCCTCGCGAGATGAAATAATAGCCGCCGCCGCTTTTGGGCATCGCTGTCGCGAGTTCCGACGTGGGCAACGCGACCAGCAAGGCAATGATACCCCCGACGCCAAAGGAGGCAGTCGCGGCCGTGCCAACCTCTGCGCCGGCAAGCCCGGGAAAGACGAAGATACCGGCACCAATCATCGTCCCGATACCGATTGCCAGCCCACCCGACAACCCGAGTGTTCGCTCTAACTCACCGGTCTCTGTGACGGTTGCCTCGTCACCCTCGACCGTCTCAGAGATATCCGGCGTGTCTCCGGCGACGTTCTCGCCGGCCGCCTCACTTGCCATATTCGCTGGTCGCCTCGGAGGCTCTTTGGCTTTGGGAGCTACAGGGCTGCGCTCAGTTCGAGGCCGGCGCTGATTGCGATGGCAGCGACAATCGGTATCGTCAGATTGTCGTCGATGACGTAGCCGCGAATAATCGGCTTCACGCCGTCGGCAAGCATGCCCCCGACCCCTCCGAAGACGACGACAATCGGGGTCGTGTAGTGAAACGGCGCAGTAATTGTCGCACAGATAACGAACATCGCAGCCAGCGCTATCGGCCGTTTGACGACGCGCAGTTCGTCACCACCAACAGTGCCGCTGATTGGGTCCCCAAGCGTGAGCATCAGGATGGCCGGCACGGCAATCTGTGGCTCGAACGCCACCGCGGCAACCGTACTGGAGAGCATGTAGAGGACGTAGCCGGCAATGTTGTCTTCTTCGTACTCGCGGATGAGGTGGTTAAACAGCCAGACATCGAGTCCGAAGATGAGTCGAAGTGACTCGACGACGACAGCGCCTGCCGCAAGGAAGAGATACAGCGCTCTCGCCTGCGCCCACGTGATGAGGGTAAGCAGATACAACAGCGGGAGGCCAGTGCCGCTTGCGTGGACGAGTCGCCGGCCAAACTCACCGCGGAGTTGTTGTTCGACTCGGTCGAAGACCGTGGGTGCAGAGGACATCACTTAGAGGCTCTCGAAGCGCTGTTCGCCGTCGCGAAGTGCGAGCAAATGCCCGTCGACTGCCTCGAGTGCGACGCGTTTTTGCTCGGTACTATCTCGCTCGCGAACGGTCACCGTGCCATCCTCCAGCGTGTCGTAGTCGACGGTGACACAGAACGGCGTGCCCACCTCGTCCTGTCGGCGGTACCGCCGTCCAATTGCACCGGAGTCGTCGTAGGTAACCTCCAGTCCTGCTTCACGAAGGTCTCGGGCCAGTTCCTGCGCGCGGTCGGCCAGTCCGTCTTT
This sequence comes from Halovenus sp., assembly GCA_028274925.1. GTDB lineage: Archaea > Halobacteriota > Halobacteria > Halobacteriales > Haloarculaceae > Halovenus. Next base: position 9,695 of record JAQCNR010000222.1, on the reverse strand, counting down.
GTCCATCAGCGGGAAGACGCCGACGGTGGTCGGCGCGGTTTCGGGTGGCAGCGAGAGATAGGTTCGCTCCTCGCCGTCGACCTCGTCTTCTTCGTATGCGTGTGCGAGGACAGTGTAAATCAGGCGGTCCACACCGAAGGATGGTTCGACAGTGTGTGGCGTGACGTGCTCGCCAGATTCGGTGACTTCCTCGATGGAAAATCCGGTCTGCTCGACAGCTACCTCGTAGCTCTCGCCATCGACCGTCACCTCGACCGTCTCGCCGTCGAAGGCGTCAGGGTCACGCTCGGCGAGTGCGTCGAGTTCGTCGGCAATTGCACCAGCAGCGCCGCCAAACTCGGGGCCGAGTGCACTCATATCGGGGTCGACTGTCGGCTTTTCGACGGTAATAGGATCGTCATACTGTTTGAACACTGAGTAGTCCTCGCCGGAGTATTCCTCGTGTTTTGCGAGGTCGTAATCGCCCCGGTAAGCAAAGCCAGTGACCTCGATCCAGTCGCCGCCAATCTCTGTTTCTGCGTCCCAACAGTCGGAGGCGTAGTGTGCGAGTTCGCCCGGCAGGTGCTGACGGTACCGGAAGCGGTCCATATCGACGCCGATGCGGTCGTACCAGCCTTTCGAGACACCGAGATAGTAGGCAACCCACGGGTCCGCAACGACACCCTCATCGACTGCCTCTCGGACGGTACGCTCCTGCATCTCGCCGTCGTCGGCCTGCTGTTGCTCGACGGAGTACAGCGGGAGCACAACGTCCTCGACGCGGTGCAGCGGTGGCTCGTCTGCGTCGGGGTCGATGAAGTGTTCGAGTTCGGCCTGCGTGAACTCACGTACTCGAACCAGCGCCTTCCGTGGGCTGATTTCGTTGCGGTACGCTCGGCCAATCTGTGTCACGCCGAACGGTAACTGGTTGCGAGCGTATTCGGCCAGTTGCGGGAACTCGACAAAAATCCCCTGTGCTGTCTCCGGGCGGAGATAGCCGGGCGAGGAGCTACCGGGGCCGATGTTCGTGCCGAACATGAGGTTGAAATCGTCGATTGGCTCGCCGGCCAGTGCCGTCCCACAGGTCGGACAGTCGATGTCGTACTCGCTGAACAGTTCCTCGACCTCTGCAATCGGCAGCGCCTCGGCGTCTTCGACCCCCGAATCCGGCGCGTCCTCGACGAGGTGGTCGGCGCGGTGACTTTCGCCACACTCGGGGCACTCAATGATCATATCGTCGAAGCCATCGAGGTGGCCGGAAGCCTCGAAGACGGCTTCGGGCATCACGGTCGGGCCGTCGATTTCCATATGACCTTCGCGGGTGACGTAGCGGTCACGCCAGGCGGACTCGATGTTCTCCTTGAGCGTTGCGCCTTGCGGGCCGTAGGTGTAGAAACCGGCCACGCCGCCGTAGGAGCCCGAGGACTGCAGAAAGAAGCCTCGGCGTTTCGCGAGTTCGGTGAGGCGGTCGCCCTCGCTCATTGGATCGCCTCCAGCAGGTCCATGTCCTGGACGATACCGGCGAGACTACCGCCGCTGACCAGCGGAATCTGCTCGATGTCGTGCTCGATCAGCAGTTGTGCGACCTCCTTGACTGGCCGCTTCCTGCTGACGGAGACGACGTCGGCGGTCATGAACTCGCTGACGGCTTCGGCCGGAATCTCGACGTTTCGCGTCGGCATGTAGCGGTTTCCGACCGCCTTGATCCCCTCCCACGCCCAGTCGTCGTCCTGGCCTGCGATGGAGTCGCCGGTCCCCTCCTCACCCTCGACAACGCGGGCGACATCGATGATGTCGACTTCGGTGATCATCCCACACATCTCACCCTCCTCATCGAGAACGACTGCGTATGGCACGCGAGCGAAGGAGAGTTGGCGTTCGGCGACCGGTAGCGGCGCGTCGTCGTAGACACAGTTGACCTCCTCGCCGGCGACGTCACCGGCCGTCGCCTCCGTGGATGCTTTGCCGCGGGCGATTGCTCGAATCACGTCGGTGACCGTGACGATGCCTTCGAGCGAATCGCCGTTGACGACGGGCATCCGCCGGGCGTTCGTTTCGACCATCTGTGCTGCGGCAGCCGCGAGACTCGTCTCGCGTGACGTTGTTGGAACCTCTTCGGCCAGCAGCGCGAGCTGGTCTTCGTCTGGCCGCTCGATCAGTGCCGACCGTGAGATAAGCCCCCGGTAGACCTCGTGGCCGTCCTCAACTTTGACCGCGGGAACTGAGGAGAACTGCCGGTCCTGCAGATAGTCAAGGACGTCGTCACGGGTACCCGGAATCTCGACTGTCACGATATCGGCGGCTGGCGTCATGATATCTTCGACGTTCATACTTGCCTCTATTCTTCTCCCCACCCACTAAGTCCTTACACTTCGGGCTGGCGGCCGCAGGACTGACCGGAGACACCCGTCAAAACGGCGCTCAAACCGCAGACGACCGACGAGTTATTTCATTTTCTGCATATGATTTGTTCGCTCAATGTGATTATTCGCTGACTGTTGTCCGAGGCTCGGCGTGTGTTCCCGGGGTTTTCTGACTAGGCTACCGATACTGATTCCGATACGTTTATGATGGTTGTTACATACTCTCATACATGGAGTCGGATACCGTCGTCCAGACGGGGGGAACGGACGGAGAAGTGATGGCAGCGATTGAGGATGGCCCGCAAGAGGAGTTCATCCTCGCAGACATCAACACAGACGAAGCCTACCTGACAGTGCCGCTTGCGGAGGCCGCCTCGCTGCCGGCCTGGCGGTAACGACTGCTTTTTTGCGGTTGTGTGAGTGCGTTACACGTTCACAGGCGTGTCTGCGCCCGAGAAAACAACAGTTATCTCTCCGCCATGGTTTGTGACGCGCATGAAGGTACTCGTCACCGACCCGATCGCCGAGGCTGGCATCGAGCGATTACGCGAACAGGGCCACGATATCGAGAAGTCTTACAATCTCTCTCAGGAGGAACTGCTCGAGGCGATTGCCGACGCTAATGCCTTGATTGTCCGCTCCGGCACTGAAGTCACCCGCGAGGTACTCGAAACCGCTGAGGAACTGGTTATCGTCGGCCGTGCCGGGATCGGTGTCGACAACATCGATATCGAAGCAGCGACAGACAACGGTGTTATCGTCGCCAACGCGCCGGAAGGCAACGTCCGCGCCGCAGCGGAACACACCGTTGCGATGACGTTTGCCACTGCGCGCTCGATCCCACAGGCCCACGAACGACTCTCCGAGGGCGAGTGGGCCAAAGGCGAATTTCTCGGCACCGAAGTCAACGACAAGACTCTCGGTATCGTCGGCTTCGGCCGCGTCGGACAGGAAGTCGCGAAACGGCTCAACAACCTCGGGATGGAACTGGTCGTCTACGACCCGTACATCAGCGAGGAGCGCGCCGAGCAACTCGGCGCAGAACTCGTCGACGACCTCACAGCCTGCCTACGGCGGGCTGATTTCGTGACGATTCACACGCCGCTGACCGACGAAACCGAGAACATGATTGGCGCGGAGCAACTCGCCCAGCTAGAGGGTGGCTACGTCATCAACTGCGCTCGCGGCGGCATCGTCGACGAGGCAGCGCTGGCAGAGGCTGTCGACGACGGTATCCTCCGCGGCGCTGCGGTCGACGTCTTCGCGAACGAACCGGTCGAACGAGACAATCCGTTGCTCTGGGTCGAGGACATTATCGTCACCCCGCACCTCGGTGCGTCGACCGAAGCCGCACAGGAAAACGTCGCGACCGAAACCGCAGAGCAGATTCTCGCCGCGTTCAACGAAGAACCGGTGATGAACGCGCTGAACGCGCCGTCGGTCGACGAGAGCTCGTTCCCGAAAATCGAGCCGTACATCGACCTCGCCGACACCGCCGGCAAAATCGCTGTCCAGCTCTTCGACGAGCGCGTCGAGAGAGTCGACGTAGAGTACTTCGGCGACATCGCCGACGAGGATATCGACCTTGTCACCGCGAGCGCGCTGAAAGGCGTCTTCGAGCCACTGGAATGGCAGGTCAACACGGTCAACGCGCCTCGTGTTGCCGAGCGTCGTGGTATCGACGTCACAGAGTCCAAATCCCGACAGAGCGAGGACTTCCAGTCACGCGTGACCGTCACAGTCAGCAACGACGGGCACAGTGTCAGCGTCTGCGGGACGCAGTTCGCTGGTGACGACCCGCGTATCATCAAAATCGATGGTTACCGCGTCGACGCCATCCCCCACGGCCACATGCTCGTTGCCCGCAACGAGGACGCACCCGGCGTTATCGGCTTCATCGGCAGCGTCCTCGGCGACGCCGATATCAACATTGCAGGGATGTTCAACGGCCGTGAAACCATCGGCGGCGAGGCGCTGTCGGTCTACAATCTCGACGACCCGGTTTCCGACGCCGTGCTCGCGTCGCTCAACGACGACGACCGCATCATCGACACAAAATACATTTCGCTGAACGGCCGATAGGCAGCGTCAGGAATCAGGTTTTTTCGCCGCCGGCCGGGACTGTTACTGTCTCACCATCCTCGATGTCGATTGTGACGCCAGGCCGCTCCAGCAGCGCCTCGAAATTGTCCGGCGAATCCGGACGCCCGACCATCGTCTTGACCGTCTCACCGGGTTCGACAACTGCCTCGAAGGTGAGCGTCTCGCCAAGCCGCCAGCCCTCGTTGAGTGGCTGGTCAGCCATGGCCTCGGCGTCGAACAGCGGTTCGTCGAGGGTAATCCGGACTGGTTCGTCGCGCGCGGATTCGACTTCGTAGGCTGTCACCGGCGACTCCAGTGCGTTGTCGATGTGTTTCGTGACGATGACGTTCTCCTGTGCAACGGTCTGGCTCTCCTCGGCCCGGGCGATAACGTCGCCGACGATGACCGACCAGACACCGGTCTCCTTGCGGTCGTCGAAGCCCGGCATCTCTGGTTGGTCGTCCTCGTCATCGTAGAGTTTCTCGATGGGTGCCTCGTCCACGATGAACTGGTCGGCCCACTCGGAGTTGAACAGGTAATAGAGGCCGCCCCCGAGCAGCCCGAAAACCGCCAGCGCGCCAGCAGGGAGCGCGAGGAAGGCGTACGGGCTGCTCTCTGGTGTTGCCAGCGGGCTGTCCTCGACCTGCTCGTCGGTCTGTATCCCCGAGACGAAGGCCACGTCGCCGCCGGATTCGACCGCATAGAATCCCGTGTTCTCGCTCCCAAGGTAGATCCGTCCGTCGGTGAGTACCGGTGAGGCCGAGATCGACCCGGACGTCTCGGTCTGCCAGCGCTGCTCGCCGTCGGTCGTCAGCGCGTACAGACTGTTGCTGAAATTCGTCACGTAGACTGTTCCGTCGACGACCACCGGCGAGGAGTTGACCTGTCGGTCGGTCTCGAACGACCACAGTTCCTCGCCGTTTCCGGGGTCGAGCGCGTAGAGATACTGGTCACGACTCCCGACGTAGACGTGGTCGCTGGTCGCTGCCGGTGCCGCGAGCAGGGCGCCGTTGGCCTCGAACTGCCAGTCGCGCTGGCCGCTCGCGGCGTCGATCGCGTAGAGGAACCCGGCCGCGCCCTGGACCGCGCTGACGTACACCGACCCGTTAGCGACGACCGGCGTCGACTGGACCTGTCCTGACTCGACGATCTGTTCCCACTGCTGCTCGCCGTTCTCGATGGCGTAGACGACGCCGCCGGTGTTGGCGACGTAGACCGTCACCGTCTCACCAGTTGTCACCGCCGGACCGCCACGAATCGCTACCTCTCCGGTGACGCCCTCGCCGGTATCGAACTCCCACAGCGCCTCTGCGCCTGTTTCGGCGTCGATAGCGTAGACAATGCCGTCGCCACTTGTCGCGTAGACGACGCCGTCGTGGACGGCCGGTGCGCCTCGAATCGCGCCTTCGGTATCGAATCGCCACTGGGTTTCGCCGCTCGTTCCGTCGATTGCTCTGAGTGTGCCGTTCTCGTTGCCGACGTACACCGTTCCGTTGGCAACGGTTGGACTCGCTTGCGAACTCGCACCCAGCGCGACCGGCCAGCCATCCAGCGGGTCGCCGCTCACTGCGTCGAACGCGTAGAGATTGCCGTCCAGATTGGCGGCATACACTGTGCCGTTGGCGACGGCCGCGCTGGCGCGAAAGGCGTCGGTCGCGGTGGCAGACTGCCACGCACCGCCGGGGTTATCCGCGATGCCGGTGCCGTCGGGGTTGTGGCCCGACCGCGCCCGGTCGTAGCCGAAGGTCGGCCACGACTCCGCCGTCGACTGCTGGCCGCTCGCGCTCCCGGCAACGGCCGCACCTGCGGCGGCCGTCCCGAGCGCACCCAGCACCTCCCGGCGCGTATATCCAGAATTCATTATCCTGAGTTACGCGTCAGGGCTTAAAATCTCACTCTCTTGGGCTCCGCGCCGCTGGGCCAACGTCGGCGTCCGCGCTCTCTCTGGAACGCAGTTCTCAGCCAGCGGTTTCGGTCGTCTTAAGTTGCGTCTGTCCGTTGACGTATGCCATGGCGCAGTTTTCCGCCCTCGCCGCGGCGATTGCCCTCCCCTTTCTCGGTGCTGCCCTCGCACCGCTTCTGTACCGCCTGCTCGGCGACCGCGTTGGACTCGCCGGTGCGGCCGTCGCCACGGCGTCGTTTGCCCTCTTACTCACCCAACTGGGTGCGGACGGGACCGTCTCAGTCCCGTGGATTCCGTCGATGGGTGTCGCCGTTCGCCTGACTGTCGACGGCCTCAGCCTGCTGTTCGCGCTGCTGGCGAGTGGGATTGGCGTTCTCATCTTCGCGTACGCGAGCGAGTACATGCACGGAAAGCCCGACCTCGGCCGGTTCTACTCGGCGCTGCTCGCGTTCATGGGCTCGATTGTCGGCCTCGCGCTCGCTGCTGACCTCGTTGTGCTGTTCGTGTTCTGGGAACTCACGAGCGTCTGCTCGTTCGTGTTGATTGGCTACTACACTGCCGACGAGGAATCGCGTTACTCCGCCCGAATGGCGATGCTCATCACCGTCGGCGGTGGACTCTGCTTGCTCGTCGCCATTCTCCTCCTTGGCGTCGGGGCCGACGCGGCGGGACTCGCACGCTTCGACCTGTCGGCGATTCTCGCCAACCGCGAGGCGGTGGCCGAGGCATTGCGCGCCCGCGGACTGTTCGTTCCCACGCTTGTGCTGGTTGTCGTCGCCGCCGGCGCGAAATCCGCGCAGGTGCCGCTGTACTTCTGGCTGCCGGGCGCGATGGTCGCGCCGACGCCCGTCTCGGCCTTTCTACACTCAGCGACGATGGTGAAAGTCGGCGTCTACGCGCTGGGTCGACTCCGCCCGCTCCTTCAGGGTCCCGAGTGGACGGCCGTGGTGGCTACCCTCGGACTGGTGACGATGACCGTCGGCGCAATGCTCGCGGTCATCTCGACGGATATCAAGGAACTCCTTGCGTACTCGACGGCCAGCCATCTCGGACTGCTGGTCGCCGCGTTCGGCTTCGACTCGCACTACGGCGCGGAGGCCGGGGCTTTTCACCTGTTCAACCACGCGCTGTTCAAGGCCGCGCTCTTTCTGGTCGCCGGAATTATCGCCCACGAGGCCGGCACGCGGATGATTGAAGACCTCGGTGGCCTCCGGGCTGACCTGCCGATTACTGCAGCAATCACCTTTCTCGCGGCACTGAGTATGGCTGGGATTCCGCCGTTCAGCGGCTTCTACTCGAAGGAAATCATGTTCGAGGCTGCGTGGGACGCGGCACAGGCTGGTGGTGGCCTCGCGTGGCTGTACCCGGCGACGGCCGTGTTTGCGAGCATTTTCACTGTGCTCTACTCGCTACGGTTCCTCTGGCTGTTTTTCGGCGACCGGCCCAGCGGTCTCCCAGCGGTCCACCGCCCGCCGGTTGGCTTGCTCGCCCCTCCAGCAGTACTCGCCGTCGGCGTCCTCATCGTGAGCCTGTTTCCCGGCCTCGCTGTCGACCGCATTCTCGACGACGCGGCGGCGGTCACGGCGGTTAGTTCCGTCGAGATTCACGCCGGCCTTCCGACCTATCTCTCTGGACCGGTCGTCATGAGCGCGATTACGATTACCGTTGGCGTCGCCGCCTTCCCGTTTTACGACCGTATTCAGACCGGACTCAACCGCATTCGCGCGGCGACGACGGTTCTCCACCCGACGACTGTCTACGACGCGTTGCTGGCGGCGGCGGACCGGGGGAGTGCTGTCGCCGGGCGGGGCGTACACAACGGGCTGATTCGCACCTACGTCTGGTGGGTCCTCTCGGCGGCCTGTGTGCTGACGCTTGCGGGCTTCGCAACGACCACAACAGGGCTTCCAGCGCCTGCGATTGCGGAGACGCCGGCGGCACTCGTGCTCGTCCTCGCGGTGGCTGTCGTCGCGGCCGTTGCCGTCACGACCGCAGAGAGTCACGTGACTGGCGTGCTTACGCTGGGTATTCTCGGCTTCATGGTGGCGATTTTCTACATCCTCGCCAGCGGGGCTGACTTGGCGCTCACCCAACTGGTCGTCGAGACGCTCCTGTTGCTCATTTTCCTGCTCGTTATCGAGGAACTTCCCGCGTTCTACGGTGAGATTGACTGGCCGCGAGTGTCTCGTGACGCGGCTCTCTCTGTAGCCGTCGGCACAACAGCGTTCGTCTCGGTGCTGTACGCTGCCCGGGACGCCGCGGGACCGCCGACCGAAACGGCCACGTATTTCACCGACAACGCGATTCCCGAGGGCGGCGGTGCGAACATCGTCAACGTGATTCTTACCGACTTCCGAGCGTTCGATACACTTGGTGAGTCGATTGTGATCGTCCTCGCTGCGCTGTCGGTGCTGGTGTTGCTGACGATGCGTGACAGGGGTGAGACGCGATGACGACAGTAATAATGCGAACGACCGCTCGCATCGTCGTTCCAATTATTCTCGTGGTCGCCGTCTCGCTGTTCCTGCAGGGTCACAGCCTCCCCGGCGGCGGCTTCATCGGTGGCGTGTTGACTGTCGCCGCCTTCGGACTCATTTACGTCGCGTACAACCTCGATTATCTGGAGTCGGGGGTGCTCGACCGCGAGGTGGAGTACAATACCGTCATTGGCCAACACCGGACGGTCACCGCCTACCGCCGACTGTTCATGTTTGGGTTGGCTGTCGTCGTGGCGAGCGGTGTTGCCGGTATCGTCCTCGGCGAACCGTTCCTCGCCCAGTCGTACACCTACGTCCACCTGCCGCTGTTCGGCGAAGTCGAGTTCGCGAGCGCCGTCGTCTTCGACTTCGGGATTTTCTGTATCGTCGTTGGCGGCCTGTTGACTGTCTTCTCGGTGGTGGGCGCAGAATGACCTTCGTGCTGGCGGCGACGGTCGGTCTGCTGTTCGCACTGGGCACCTTCCTGCTGCTTCGCGACGACCTCGTGAAGGTCATCTGGGGGGTGGCAATTCTCTCACAGGCTGCCAACGTCTACCTGATTTCGATGGGTGGCATCACCGAACCGACCGCAGAGACGGTGCCGGTGCTGGCCGGCTACTATGCGCCGTTCCCACAGACTGCAGACCCAGTCGTGCAGGCGCTGGTCCTGACGGCTATCGTCATCAGCTTTGGAATGACAGCGTTCGCACTCACGCTCTCCTATCGCGCGTATCAGGAAAACGAGACTATCGACGTGACGGAGTGGCCACGATGAGTCTGCTCGCTGTGGCCCCGCTGTTGGTCGTTTTGCTCACCGGAACCGCTGCGTTGCTGGTCCGCTCGTGGCCCCGCGTTCAGCAAGCGGTCAGCGTTCTCGGAACCATCTCCTAC
>JAQCNR010000214.1 GCA_028274925.1 Halovenus sp. | reverse complement strand
GAGGAGAGCGACCAGACGACAGACCGCGAGCAGTTCGTCAGCACGTTCATGACACACCCCGACTACCCGAGTCGGACGGAACTCGTCGAGCGGTGGGAAGACCAGACTGGCTACGAGTTCGTCCACGAGCGATTCTATCGCGCGCTCGCGGTGTACAAACTCGCGGGGCTCGGTGAGATGTTCTTCCGGCGGTATCTCGAAGGCAACTCTGACGACCCGATGTATCCACGGATGGAACAGCAAGTTCCAGAACTCGCAGACCGTGCGCTCAGAATCATCGAAGGTGAGGAGCCACTGTAAAGACAGATACAGACAGTTTTCCGCGAAAAACCGACCATTTTGAATCGACTTGGCAGCGGGATTGGGTAAAATCGTCATTGGGAAGGTCCAAAGGTACAAACCCGATGGCCTCACACTATCTACATATGAATACCCGGACAGCAGTCGTCCTCGCAGCCGGCAAAGGAACGCGGCTGCAACCGTTAACGCAGAGCCGGCCCAAACCGATGCTTCCGGCGGCGAATCGCCCGATACTGGAACACGTTCTCGACGCCCTCGTCGACGCGGGAATCGAACGACTTGTCCTCGTCGTCGGCTACCGCCGGGAACGAGTCCAGAGCTACGTCGGCCCGACCTACCGCGACACGCCTGTCGAGTACGTCATTCAGGACAAACAGTTAGGCAGCGGTCACGCATTGCTCCAGGCGGAGTCGGAAGTTACCGAACCGATGCTGGTTGTCAACGGTGACCGGCTTATCGAACCGGCCGCCATCGAGGCCGTCGGGACTGCGTTCGCTGACTCTGACCGGTCCGCCGCGATGGCGGTGATCGAGCGTGACGAAGCCAGTCGGTACGGCGTCGTGTCGCTCGATGGCGACGAAGTGGCCGAGCTAGTTGAGAAGCCAGATACACACGGCCACGGACTAATCAACGCTGGCATCTACGCCTTTGAAGAGAGCATTTTCGACGAGATTAGCGCCACCACCAGACAGTCCGGCGAACTGGCGCTGACAGATACGATCCAGCGACTCGTGGGGCGTCGGGATGTGACCGGCGTGCCAATCGACGGGCTCTGGGTCGACGCGACCTATCCGTGGGACCTGCTGTCGGTCGCACAGGAGGTGCTCAGCCGTGGACAGACGAGTGAACCAGAGACTAAGCCGGGCGTGTGGGTCGACGACGATGTCAGTATCCACGAGGACGCAACGCTGCAGTCACCAGTGGTCGTCGGTCCAGACTGTGAGATTGCCGCTGGTGCCGTTGTCGGCCCGAATGTTGCACTCTCACGCAACGTCACTATCGGCCCGAACGCAACCGTCGAGCGGTCAGTCCTCGACGAAGACAGTCGCGTCGGCCACGGGTCGACGGTCATCGACTCCGTGCTCGGTCAAGATACACACCTCGGTGCCGGCACAGTTATTCCCGGCGGCCCAGGCGATGTCCGCGTCGGTAACCAGGTCCACGAAGAGCAACATCTCGGTGCTGTCCTCGCAGACCGTGTCAAAGTTGCCGGCGGCGTCTCCTTCGAGACCGGCGCACTCGTCGGAGCGAAGGCGACAATCAGAACCGGCGCGCACGTCCGGGGCCAGATTCCGATCGGCGCGGAGGTGGTTCGGTAATGTGTGGCATTATCGGCTGTGTTGGCCGGGGCGACGAGACCCTAGAGACGCTCGTCCACGGCCTCGAAAGTCTGGAGTACCGCGGCTACGACTCCGCTGGGGTCGCGCTTGGTGGCCATAGTTTCGGTGTGTGCAAGACCAGCGGGAAAATCGAACAGCTCCGCGCAGCACTCGCTGAGCAGTCACTGTCGGGCGCAGTCGGTATCGGTCACACTCGCTGGAGTACCCACGGCCCCCCAACCGACGAGAACGCTCACCCACACCAGGACTGTACTGGCGAGGTTGCCGTTGTGCACAACGGCATCATCGAGAACTACCAGCAGTTGCGTGATGACCTGACAGCGGCGGGCCACACGTTCGAGAGCGATACCGACACGGAGGTTGTCCCGCACCTGATCGAGGACGAACTGGCCCGCGGTGCTGACCCCGAGGCGGCAGTCCGGGCGGCGGTCTCACAGCTCGAAGGAAGCTACGCTATCGCCGCAATCGTTGACGGCACTGACGCACTGTTTGCGGCGCGAAACGACTCGCCGCTGGTGATTGGTGTCGGTCTCGACCCGGAGAGCACCGGAAACACTGACCTCGCCAACGGACCCTATTTCATCGCCAGCGACGTCCCGGCATTCCGAAAGTATACCCCGCAAGTAATCTACCTCGAAGACGGTGAGTTCGCCCGATTGGACGGCAGCCTCACCGTGACCGACACCGACGGCCAGACTGTCGAGAAAACTGTCGAGACAATCGAGTGGGACCCTGAAGAGACGGGCAAGAGTGGCTACGAACATTACATGCTCAAAGAAATCAACGAGCAACCCCGGGCACTCAGGCAGTGTCTCCGCGGCCGCGTCGACGAACTTGCAAGTACGGTGGACGTGGAATCGATTGGCGACCTCGACCCGTCAGGAATCCAGTTTGTCGCCTGCGGAACCTCGTATCATGCCGCGCTGTACGGGAGCCAGTTGTTCGAGCAAGCTGGCGTGCCGTCCCAGGCGTATCTCGCCAGCGAGTACGCCAGCTCACCACCGCCAATTGGCGACGACCTCGTCGTGGGAATCACCCAGAGCGGCGAGACGGCAGATACGCTCTCGGCACTCCGAAAGGCAAAACAGCGCGGTGCAGAAACGCTGACCGTGACGAACACCGTTGGCTCGACCGCCACGCGAGAGTGTGACCACGCGCTGTATATCCGCTCTGGCCCAGAGATTGGCGTCGCAGCAACCAAGACCTTCGCTGGTCAGCTCACGGCACTGAATCTCTTCACGCTCGCCACCGTCGAGGATAGCCAGCGTCGCTCGTCGGTCATCCCGGCACTGCGGGACCTGCCCGGCGATATGCAAAGTGTGCTCGACAACTCGACAGCCGCCGAGGTCGCCGAAGAGTACGCAACCGCCGAGTCGTTTTTCTTCATCGGCCGACGCTACCAGCACCCTGTCGCGCTCGAAGGCGCGCTGAAGCTCAAAGAAATTAGCTACGAACACGCCGAAGGGTTCGCCGCAGGCGAACTCAAACACGGCCCGCTGGCGCTGGTCACCGACCAGACACCGGTGTTCGCGCTGGTCGTCGGCAACGGGCCCATTGCCCGCAAGACTGTCGGTAACATCAAGGAAGTACAGGCCCGGAGCGCGCCGGTCGTTGCCGTGACGGATGGTCAGAGTGACGCGGCCACCTACGCAGACCACGTGCTCGAAATTCCAGAGACGAACCCGCGGGCGGCGGCGCTGCTCACGAACGTGCAACTGCAGTTAGTTGCGTATCACGTCGCCAACAATCTCGGCCGACCGATCGACAAACCGCGAAATCTCGCAAAAAGCGTGACCGTCGAATAGGGCAGGTTACTGTGTGGCCCGGATGTGAGCCGGCTTCGCGATAACGGTCTTTTCCTTGCCGCCGTCGGTGATTTCGACCGTGTATGCTTGGCCCTGCTCACCGGTGACGGTGCCGACTTCGCCGTTGAATCGCGGGTGGAATCGGCCTTCCTGCACGCTCGGGTCCAGCGAGAGGTGGACGGTGTCGCCAGCGTCGAACTTCTCGACGGCCTGCTGTGGCGGAGAGGTGCCCTGGTCTCGTGGGTCGTTCTGAAGTTTGTGCCGTGTGCCCTGTTGTGGTCCATTCGAGTTTGGCATTCGTAGGCCCTTCTAATCCAGTCGGCGGTATAAAACGTGCGTTCCGTCCTTGGGCAGTGTTCGATGGGTTCAAGTGAGGCGACTGGATATCTGGGAGTGCGGGCTCGTAGATCAGTGGTAGATCATCCCCCTGGCACGGGGAAGGCCTCGGGTTCAAATCCCGACGAGTCCACTTCCTTCGCTCACTACGTTCGCTCAGTTGTTCCCTCGTCGACCCTCGAAAACGCTGCGCGTTTTCTCGGTCCCGACGAGTCCATCGGAGCGAGAATGGTCGGGGCGGGATTTGAATCACGCAAGACGAGCGTAGCGAGTCTTGCAATCAGGTTCAAATCCCGAGAGACGCCGGCGGCGTCTCTCGACCTGAGTGAAACTGGAGGTTTTGCTCAGTCCCGACGAGTCCACTTCCTTCGCTCAGTCGTTCCCTCGTCGACCCTCGCAAACGCTGTGCGTTTTCTCGGTCCCGACGAGTCCACTCGCAGTGACTGAAGGTTACGAAGAAGCGGGACGAGTCCAGCGTGAACAAAGCGTTTGCTCGGTTCCGAAGGGTCCGCTGGAGCGAACTTCACCATTGCTGTAGCAGTGGTAACCGCACGTTTTCTCGCATGCACACCGATAGCTACTCCGGAATCGAACATATTCAAAAATAAATATCGGCCAGGGCAGTCTTTATATCGGTCCCCGCGATGGCAGGGCATGAGTTTACGCCAGATAGTTAACTCGGTGCAAGCACAGCAAAAGAGCTGGCGCTTTTCAACATCGATGCTGACGGGCGGATAGACGACGAGCTGAGAGCCTTCTTTCGGACGCAAAATGTCCGAACAACCACTGCACAGACCGCATCGGGCGTTCCCGAGGAGATTGCGGTGTTAGCCGCTGGCAAGACAGTCCTCGCAGTTGTCGGGGTCAAGACTCTTGGTGAACCGGTCAGTGGAGCAGGGGCGGGGCGGCGGCAGTTTAGCGTCTCGGATGCAGTGTACGAGGACCTGCTGTCTCATCTCAAAGAGACGACGTTCACCTCCCGCAACACCGAGGATATGCTCTATGCCTCCCGAGCAATCGAGGGCCGCGCTCGGCGATGCGGAACGGGCACAGTGCACGCTGGCTTCCAGCGGTGTTTGACCATGTGTCTCAGCAGGCCATCTACGAGGATTTGAGTGGAAACGGAGTCAGTGTGCACGCCTACGGCGTCCTCGACGTGACGCCCCCAGAGGTTGCGGGCGGCCAAGTTCACGCAGTCGGCGGTGAGATTGCCGATCTGTGGGTTGTCGTCTACGACAGCGGCGGTGAGGAAACCCAGAAGAGTGCACTGCTCGCCGAAGAGGACAGTGTGGGGACATTCTACGGCTTCTGGACCTACGACAGCGCAATCTCGACAGCATCTGCGAGTACCTCACTGAGACGTGTCTCGGGGCTAGCGGGCAATTCTCACGGTTTAGAGCGTGAGCAATTGACGGCGAACGTGAGTGAGAGGAACAGCGACAGATATGAAATCAGTGTAGTGATAAAGTATCTGTCCTGATAATTCGACCAGTGTACATGTGTATGAGAGGTAATCTAGCAGTTGTATGGAAAGAGAGCCAGAGCGTACTACACAGTCCGTTGAGCCAGATGATACCGTCGAGTGGGGGATATATCTGAGAAGGAGCAGGCTCAGTCGTCGGAGTACGGCCGGGGTGACTTCTGACAGGGCAGGATGAACGCTCAGTTGGATGTCGACACGTTGCTGCAGGAAATCGACCTCGATGCGTCAGAGATAGCCTGACGAAAGGATT
>JAQCNR010000211.1 GCA_028274925.1 Halovenus sp. | reverse complement strand
TCGTAACTCTCCTCTGAAGAGGACTCGTAATCGCACATCTCGAGCAACGGCGGCTCATCAGCTTCGCTGTAGGCTCGACTCTCCTCGTCCGAAATAATCGACGACCCGACACCGAACATGACCCCCCCGATAACGATGACCAGCAGCGGTAGGACCACCAGTTTCAGCACAGGTTTCAGTCTCATCAACCGACGCTCCGTTCGTGGATATTGCCCCTCGACGTTCTGATGAGCATAACGTCGGTGCCAACCGCCATTGCTTTACTCGTTTTGTGATAGCGGCCTCATATCAAAAAAGTGTATCGGCGAAATGACCGTAGAGATGCAGAGACTCGGGCAGTAAGCTGGAGTAGTTCGAATAATCAGCCAGTCGAAGCACAGATGATAAGCGCCGCTGCGCCGACGGAGCCGGCTCAGACCTGCTCGAACAGCGCCACGACATCGAGGATATTGATAGTATCGGGATTGGGGTTGTCCGGGTCACCGAACTCGAAGAACCGCCTGTTGTCCTGCACACCGTCTGAGGGGAGGTTCTCGAACAGCGCCAGGACGTCGATGATAGTGATCCTGTCTGGGCCCGTACCGTCGACGTTGGTGAACATTCCGTCAAATGCGGCCGGACCGCTGGAGGCCTCGTAGGCCGGCTCTCCGTTTCCGTTAACATCGATCTGTTCTACCACCGAAACTGATGTCTCGGTTAGCTGTGGAATGCCCTGCTCGTTCACGACAGTCAGCGAGACGTTCTTTTCGCCGCTCGCTTGTGGTGTGAAGACCGCACGCCGATTTGCCGATATTTGCGAATCGCTCGTCGTCCACTCGAATTGTGTCACCTCACCGACCGGGCTTGATACGTTCACCGCAGTCAGTTCCACCGCGCGACCGGCGACCACGGGTCGATCCACACTAATTTCTGCGTCGGGTGGCACGAACGCGCTCCCCAGCTCAACTTCGTCGACAGCAACTGCCTCGATGCGCTTCCCACTGGTCAGGCGGGAAATCTCGACTCGGACGGACTGGCCCTCGGTTACTTGTCTCAATGGCACCACGATTCGTGTGAAGGTTGTGTCACTCAGGCCGTCGCTTGCGTTAATCCGAATCGGCTCGCTGCCTATTATTGTCCCCGTCGACTCGTTTGTCAGGTTGACCACGCCCTCGAGGGTCGTCAGACCTGTATTGCCGACAGACAGTACCGCCACCGTCCCAGTATCGTTCGCGTAATACCCGATTTGCTCCGGCTCGAGCGACAGCTGTGGCCGGAGTGATGTCCTGAACCTCACCAGTGACCGGTCTTCGGTAACTGGACGACTCGTGCTCGCACGAACCCGAAGCGCCCACTGTGGGTCGATATCTCCCACTGGTGCCGTCAGTGATAGGGTCGTACTCGCGCCCGGGGCTAGCGACGGGCGCGTTCCCTGCGCCTGAATCTCTGGCCCGGCATCGACGGTGTAATCGAACGCCGGAACCTGCGCGTCGAGCGGATTCTCCACGGTAACGTTGAACGTCTTCGTCCCATCGTCCCGGGCTACGGCCACGTCGCTGACAATCAGTGTGGGTGCAACCAACCGGAGCGTTGCACTGTTGTTTCGCCTGTCTTTGTCTGCCGTCTCTCCCTGCGGGTCAGCGACGACGGTTACATTTCCTGTTTCGTCGACTGTCGTCTCGATGCTTCCGGAGAGTGTGTCTCCCGGTTGCAGACCGCCTCTAGTGTCGACGACGCTGGTCGTCCCGTTCGTCTGGACACCGATCGGTGTCGTCGTCGTCGCGTTCACCCCCGTGTTCCGGACGGTGTAGTTGAGTGTCACGGAGTCGCCGACGGTCGTGTTCGCGGGGTCTGTGGGTGTCGTGGCCGTAATCGAGAGGTCCGGACTGAAACCCTGGTCGAAGCTGTAGAGGTCGTACCGCTGGTCGGTCCCGAGCTCCTTACCGGCGAACACAGAGACGAATCCATCGCGTGCCGGCGCGTATGTGCCCTGCCAGTAGGTGAGATTCTGTGCCGACCCGTCGGCGTAGGTCTCTGCGGGCAACCACTTGCCATCGACACGCGCCGCATACGATACCTGTGCGACCGAACTGTTCGGGGCAAACGCTCGCACGTTCAGTAGCGTGGTTTCGTTGCTGGTCGTGAGTTCGACCGATTGGGGTGCACTCGACAGCCCTACTGGGACGGCTGCCGGTGTGTCACCAGCCGCGGAGACGAATTCGACCGGGTTCGTCGTCGCCTCGTCGGCCCAGGCGAGTGAGCCATTCCCGAGCGCGATATCGGTGAGTCGTGTCACCGCGTATCGATGTGTTGTCTGTCTGGTCCGTGTTTCGGGGTCGAACGTGCTGACAGTGACGTTGCCCGTGGTTCGGTTCCCTGCCATATCGAGATATGCGAGTTGGATATCGCCGTCTCCGGTCGGTGCGACCACGGGGTTTCTGGCACCGGAGATGGAGGTCGTCTCGCTGGTGGTGTCGTTGTACCAGAGATAGTTGACCTGCTGGCTGGCGAGGTCACTCGTCCCGGCAACGGTCTCCTGCCAGGCGATCAGCCACGTTCCATTGCTGTAGGCGATGGTCGGCGCGCTGTGGCGGTCGTCGGTCGTCTCGTCGGTCAGGAACTGTGGCTCCGTCCAGTTGCCGTCACCCGTCGTGGTCGTCAGCGCAATCTCGGTGTTGGGAAACAGTTCACCCGGGCCCGTGATGGTACTCGGGTCGACCGTACGGTTCAGGGTGCTGAACACGACGACCTGTTGATTCCGTGTCGGGCCAGCGAGTGCAGGGTCGAAATCACGCGTGCTGTCGTTGGTCACGGGCTCGAGCCCGCCAAACGCCCCGCCAGTACGCCGACTCAGGTGGATATCCCGGCCGTTGAGTGCCGACGCGTCTGCATCCTGTCGGCCCCAGACCACGAGGTGACCGTCGTCGAGCCGCGTGAGCGACGGGTTCGCATCGCCGACAGAGTCGTTGGTGATGGACCTGGAGCCGGTCACGTCGACAGTCGAGATGGCCTCATCGGTCGCGAGAGCCGAGGGTTTCGGTGGCGTCCCGCCCGTCGACTGCTTGAGTCGCCATCCCGCGTCGTTGGTGGCAGCCCAGCCTGCCACACGCGAGCTCGTGGTACCGCTGTCGTTCCCGAGCGAGAACGGGTACGTGAGACGGTCACCGCCGGGTGGATACGCGACGCGCTGCTGGAAGCCGAGCGCGGAGGCGCGGGCGTACACCTGTGCGCCAATCGACCCGTTGACTGGCGTAATACCGGGCACTGGAATGGACGCTGCGAGCCGTTCCTCGAGCCCGAAGACGATCTCGTAGGCCTCGTACTTCTGGCCGAGTTCCTGGCGAGCAGTCAGCTGTGGCTCGATACTCCCACGCTGGAACTCCAGGGGGAGAGCGCCGCTGGAACCCGGTTCGAAGTTCGCGTTCGCACCGAGCTGGAGGTCGAATATCGGGTACAGACGGACCACTCCCGGGGGGACAGGGCCGATTGGTGGACTGGGAATCCCGACCGGCGGTGGCGGGTATTCGATCGTTGCCCCGACGGTCCCTCTCGCGGTGGCGCGTGTCAGTGTGCCCTCCTGCAGGTCGACGTATCCCGTTCCACCGAGACTCCCTCTGGCGGTCAGCCTCCTCGTCAGGTTGTACTCCGTGCTTCCCGTGATGGTAACCTCCGCCGAGAGTGTCCCCAGGTCTACAGTAATCGTGACTGTCGCGGCCGCGCTCGGGTCCTGCGATTGGTTCGCCAGCGGAATACTGACCGGAAAGTCGAACCGGTCTGGAATCGTCAGCGAGAGGTCGAAGCTGCTCGGTGGCACGCCGATTGCGGCCTCGAACTGGACGGTCGACTGGCCTGCAAGCACCGTCCCGGTGAACCCTTCGAGCCAGCTAGGGATGTCGACAACCTCGATTGGTCTGGCGACGGTGTCCGTCGCTCCGGTGCCGTTCGTCACGGTTACGCTAAACCCTGCGCCAGGGTCGAGAGTCGCCGGGTCCACGTCGAATACCCACGTCCGACCGTTGCGCGTTCCGTTGTCGCTCTGTCC
>JAQCNR010000209.1 GCA_028274925.1 Halovenus sp. | reverse complement strand
CTGGATAACAGTTTCATGGAGCAGCTGACAGACCCGGGAGAGTCCTACACTGCAGTCTGTCCGTTCTACGTCGTCGACCATCCGGAGGGGGTGGCAGTGGTCGACACTGGTCTCAGTCACGACATGCTCGATGACCCGGCGGGATACGGCCCCTACGGTGCCGAGTTCATGGAGGCGTTTCTCCCGGCCATCGAGTACGGTCCCGATATGCACCCGCGCGCTCAGTTGGAGGACGCGGGCTATCGCCCCGGAGATGTCGATTATCTCGTGCTCACGCACTTGCATTCTGACCACGCAGGTCACATCGACACGTTCCCGAACGCCGAGATAATCGTCCAGCGAGACGAACTCAGATACGCTCATTGGCCCGTGCCAGTCCAGGAGGTGTTCTATCTGGAGGGCGATTTCGACATGCTGCGCTCGGGTGAGTACGACGTGACGCCCGTCGACGGCGAGTACGATGTCTTCGGCGACGGCAGTCTCGTCACCTTCCCGACACCGGGACACACTCCCGGTCACCAGTCCGTGCAGGTCGAACTACCCGAGACTGGCACCGTGATTCTGGGTGCTGACATCGCCCACAAGGCCTCAGGGTACGAAAGCGAACATCTGGCGTCGTTCAACTACAACCTCTCGCAATCTATCGACTCACTCAGAGAACTGAAGGCCCGTGCTCGCCGGACCAATGCAGAGGTGTTCGTCACCCACGACAACGAACACATCGACGCGATGGCAGAGGGACTGCGGTAACGACTGCTACAGGTCGTACAGCGTCTCGAACTTCTCACGGGCGTACTCGACGAACGGTTCGGCGGAGAGTTCCTGCCCGGTCGCTTCCTCGATGAGTTCTGGCGTCGGATACCGCTGACCGTGGCGATGGACATTCTCGGTCATCCACTCGTGAATCGGGTCGAAATTCTCCTCGCGGACGAGCGCGTCGACAGCCAAGTCGTCGCGAATGGCGTCGTTCAACTGTGCGGCAACGACGCTGCCGAGCGTGTAGCCGTGGAAGGCCGCGAACCCGCTGGTCCAGTGAATATCTTGCAGACAGCCCTCGCTGTCTGAGTCGGGCGTAACGCCGAGATAGTCGTCCATCTTTTCGTCCCACAGTTGCGGAATCTCCTCGGCCTCGATGTCACCCTCGACGAACGCGCGGCCAACCTCACACCGGAGGATGATGTGCATGTGGTAGGTGAGTTCGTCCGCCTCGACGCGGATGAGATTGTTCGGATAGATTCGATTAGCTGCCTCGTAGGCCTCCTGTACTGTGAGGTCGTCGTGGCCGTCGATGTGTTCGTTGAACGTCGGCAGGAAGGCTTCCCAGAACGGCTTGGTTCGACCAATGTGGTTCTCCCAAAACCGAGATTGTGACTCGTGAATGCTCATCCGCGGTGCGCCAAGCGGTGTTCCGTACTCGTCCTGTCGCAGTCCGAGTTGGTAGCTTGCGTGTCCGAACTCGTGGATGGTTGCGGTCAGCGCGTCGAGTGGGTCGCTGGGCTTGTAGCGCGTGGTCACGCGTGCGTCGAACTGGTTGCCGGCCATGAACGGATGCGGCGCAGTATCTATCCGCCCGCGCTCGAAGTCGTAGCCGACGAAATCGAGTGCCGCCTCGGTGAGTGCTTCCTGACTCTCGTTGGGGTACTCACCCTCCCACGGGTCCGCGAGGTCACGGCCAGACTCGCGGATTTCCTCGACCAGCGGCGGAATCTCCGACCGCAGCGTCTCGAATATTTCGTCCATCGTCTCGATGTCGATATACTGGTGGCTGCCCTCGTACAGTACCGTGTACGGGCTCTTCTCTGGGTCGATATGCTCGGCCTTCTGGCGCTGGAGGTCACGCATCGTCTCCAGTCGCGGCGCGAACGACTCGAAGTCGTCGTCGGCCTTTGCGTCCTGCCAAATCTGCTGGTTCTCGGCGGCGGTCTGTGCAATTGTCTCGTTCAACTCGCCGGGCACCTTCGCCTCGCGCTCGTACTCGTTGCGGATTTCGCGGACGTTCGCAGCCTGTTCGTCTGAGAGTTCTGCGTCCTCGAGGCTGTCAAGCCAGTTGGCAACGTCGTCGTCGACGAGCAGTTCGTGTGTCGTCGCGGACAGCGCCGAGAGTTGCTGTGCACGCCCTTGCGCACCGCCGGTGGGCATCGTCACCTGCTGGTCCCAGTTGAGATACATCGACGCGTAGTCGAGATTTGTCAGTCGTCGGTTCCGTTCGAGCAACTCCTCGTATGCTTCAGGTGCGTCAGAGTCAGTTGTCGCCATACCTCTGGCCACGGCACAAACACATAAGAAATTCGGGGAGGACCACACATTGCCCTGCTCTCGATGCTGGCTCCGAGACTAATCTACACGTGGGAAACATCTCTGTCGCTCGTCGTCTCGCTTGCCTTCGTTCGCTGACGCTCACGAAGACGCGGTTACGGCCACCCGAACACAACAGCTTAGCATTGCAGAAATGCGGGAGAAGTGGGCCGGCACGAATTTGAATCGTGGTTACGGCCACCCGAAGGCCGAAGGATACCAAGCTACCCCACCGGCCCGCGTCTGAGATGTGTTGGTCCGGCAGTTTAACCGTTGCGAAATGACCAGCCTACTCCGCCGTATCCAGCCAATTATGGGCAACGGCGATGGCGTGGTCCGCGTGAATCGCTTCCGGTCCGAGACAGATTTCTCCGTCAGCGTGCTTGCTAATCGTCGCCGAATCAGCCTCGTCAAACTCCTGATGATTCGACAGCACGAACGCCGCGTCAGCAGGCGGCGACAACTCCGCTTTCGGCGTGCCGTCGGGATGGAGCCGATAGATTGGGTCGTCAACCTCGGCAAGCACCGTGTCGAGGTCCATCCGAACCAGCGAGACACCCGACGAAATCTCGACGGGAATCTGTCCGATGGCCTCCTCACGCTCGGCGAGTGCGGTCCGGATCATCGCGGCTGTCGAGCGCTCGTCTGGGTGCAACCCTCGCAGGTTGGCACTCTCGAACTGGATCGTAAACTCGTCGCCAAGAACGAGATGGGTTCGCACGTCTTCGCGAAGGCCGTGTGAGAGCAGCAGCGAGGCCGTGACACAGCGAGCAAGGAGGTCAACCCGGCCCGCCGCGGGGAGATCATCGAGCGAGAACTCCTCCGTCGTTGGCCCCTCACGAGCAACAATAATAAACTGGCGCATACGCGATTCTCGCAGCCACACCACATAGACACACCGGTCGCTCGTGTGTTGGTGTCGACGTCGACGGCACAGCTCAGATTATCGTGGTTGTCAACTGCCACCAGCGATTAATAAGTGCGTCCTACCTAGAGCGCTGAATGAGTCATGCTGACGAGGCGTACTCCGGTCCGATTTCTGTTCTTTATGTGAACAACGACGCAGATTTTGCCGACCTCGCACGGACGAAGCTGCTGGCTGCAGGCCCGGACTTTGCGCTCACGACTGCCGGGACCGCCGACGAGGCACTCGACAACCTCGAGACCTCTCCAGTCGACTGTGTCGTAACCTCCTACTCGCTCCCAGATGGGACGGCGCTCGACCTCTTGGCGCGGCTCCGGTCTGCACGCCCAGAGATACCGACAATCCTGTTCACGGGGCGTGGCAGTGAATAGATTGCGAGCGACGCGACTCGGGTGGGCGTCTCTGACTACATCCCGATCCAGTCGGACCAGAACAACTTCGAGTTGCTCGCACGCCGCATCCAGACACTCGTGGACGCGGCCCGCAAAAACGAAACTGCAGAACGCATGACGACCCGGTTTCGCCGGACACTCGAACGGACGACTGACGCCATCTACGCCGCCGACGACGAGTGGCGTGTCGAGTATATGAACGAGCAGATGGCAGAGCGGGTTGACCGTGACCCGGCGGCCATCATCGGGACGACCATCTGGGAGGAGTTCCCGTCGATCGTCGGCACAGAACTGGAGGAGCGGTATCGAACTGCGATGGAGACCGGTGAACCGACGTCTTTCGAGCAGCGACTCGGCGAGCCGTTCGATTACTGGGTCGAAGTACGAGTGTTCCCGGACGACGACGGGATGACTGTCTTCTCACAGGAGATTACTGCCGAGCGCGAGCGCGAACGACAGCTCGAACGGAGCGAGACGATTCTCGAAAACATCCACGACGTCGTGTTCGTTCTCGACGACGAGGGGACTATCGAGTTCGCCAATGCGGCTGCGGAGCGAGTGTTTTTCCAGCCCGGCTCCGAACGGGCGACTGGCCACAAGCTCGAGGCCGTGGTGGGCGACCGCATCGGGACGGCCGACAGAGAGCGGTTTGTCCGGGCAGTCGAGACGACACTGGACGGGATACAGGGCGACGGCGGACCCAGGGTGCTGTACGATGCCGACCTCCAGCTCGACGTCACGACCGACGACGCCGAACAGACCTACGACGTTCGAATCACACCGTTCGAGAGCGGGCCCGGCCAGCAGGTGCTCGTTGTCGCTCGGGACGTGACGGAGCGAACCGAGACGAGCCGGCAGTTGCAGAGAGAACGGGACGCCCTCAGGCAGCTCCAGACTGTCATGGCAAAGCCCGACCTCTCGACCGAGACGCGACTGCAGGAAATCCTCGAGGTTGGCTGCCAGACGCTGGGTCTGGACATTGGCATCGTCTCACACATCGAGGACAGTACGTACACGGTCGAGGCAGTACACGGACCGAACGCCGACATCGTGGCCGGTGAGCAGTACGACCTCCAGTCGACGTACTGCGAGCAAGTCGTGCGGGAAGATAGCGTCTGTTCGTTCGAGGATGCCGCCGCTGACGGGAAGGCGACACATCCTGCGTACCGCAAACTCGGACTGGAGTCGTACCTCGGGGTGCCACTGGTCGTCGACAACGAGCGCTACGGGACCCTGAACTTCTCGAGTACGGAACCAGCCGAGTCCTCGTTTGGGTCGCTCGAACGAACGTTCGCCGAGTTGTTCGCTGAACTCGTGAGTGCCGAACTCTCCCGGCGCCGAGACCGGGCCGAACTCAAACGACAGGAGTTTCTGTTCGAGCGGATTCAAGAGGTGGCAGAAATCGGTGTCTGGGAGTACGACCCGTCGACAGGTGAGCTCGACTGGTCCGACGGCGTACGGCGGATTCACGATGTCGAGGACGAATACGTGCCATCGGTGGACGAGGCCCTCGAATTCTACCATCCTGCCGACAGGGAGACAATTACCACGGCATTCGAGCGGGCCATCGAGGACGGCGAGCCGTACGATCTGGATCTACGAATTGTTCGGAGGGACGGCGTCGTCCGGGACGTTCGAGCGTGGGGCGAGCGTGTCGACAGCTCGACACAGGAGGACCCGGTCATCCGCGGCGTCTTCCAGGATATCACCGACCGGAAATCTCAGCGGCGCGAGTATCAGGAACTCGCAGAAGAGTACGAGGCGTTGCTCGACACCTCCGGAGACGCAATTTTCATGTTGGATGTCGACACGGGCGGCGCGGCCCCCGACTTCGAGTTCGCCCGGCTCAGCCCGGAATACGAGGCCCAGACCGGACTCTCGACTGACGACGTCCGGGCCAAACGCCACAGGCGGTCTTCGGTGACGAACAGGGCGCCGGACTCGTCGCGAATTACACTCGCTGTGTCGAACGACGTGAGCCAATCTCGTATCGTGAGGAGCTAGATATCAGTGAAGACGCCCAGTTCTGGGAGACGAGTCTCGCGCCCGTCATCGTCGACGGGGACATCGTCAGAATCGTCGGCATCGCCCGGAACGTGACCAGACAGGTCAACCGCGAGCGTGACCTGCAGACGACTAACCAGCGACTGGAATCACTCATCGAAGCCACTCCACTCACGGTCATGGAGCTCGACCCCGACGGCAACGTCATCCGCTGGAACGACGGGGCCGAAAATATGTTTGGCTGGTCGCGTGAGGAGGTGTTCGGGGAGTTCAATCCGATGATTCCCGACGAGCAGTCGGCCGAGTTCGACACGCACCGCGAGCGCGCCCTGAATGGGAAACAGCTTCGGGGAAAAGAGGTCCAGCGCGAACGGAAAGACGGTCGCGTGCTGGACTTGCTCCTCTCGGTCGCGCTGATTACCGACTCTGACGGCGAGATTACCAGTATCCTCGCGGTGCTCGAGGACATTACCGAACAGAAACGACTCGAGTCGAAACTCCGCTCGTTACAGGAGACCGCACAGCGACTCAGCGCCGCACAGTCGAGCGCGGATATCAGCGATATTGCCATCGAGGCAGTCGTTGAGACGCTCGGCTTCGACGTTACCGGACTCTGGGAATACTCCACCCAGTCCGACACACTCGTCCCGACGAGCGCGAGTCAGGCTACGGAAGACCGGTTCGGCGAGTTACCGCACTTAGAATCCGAGGAGAGCCCCGCACGGCAAGCGTTCGAGGCGTCGGAGCTGCGTGTATACGACGATGTTCAGACTATCGAGGACTTCGAGCCCGAGACAGAGATTCGGAGCTGTCTGTTCGTCCCGCTCGGAGAGTGCGGCGTCCTCGGGGTCGGCTCGCTCTCGGTCCAGAGCTTCTCGGAGACAGACGTCGACCTGTGTCAGATCCTGGGTGCGACCGTCGAGGGGGCACTCACCCGTGCGCGCCGCGAAGCGGAACTACAGCGACAGAACGACCGCCTTGACGAGTTTGCCAGCGTCGTCGCACACGACCTCCGAAATCCACTCTCTGTCGCGATTGGTTTCCTGGACGTCATCGAACAGACTGGAAGTCTCGAACACGTCGACCGTGTTTCCTCGGCACACGACCGCATGGAGCGCCTCATCGACGACCTTCTCACGCTGGCGCGCGGCGAGACGGAGCAAGTCGACCTCGAGCTAGTTACGACGAAAGCGTGGGGCTTCGTCGATACTGCTGGCGCGACGCTGACCGTTGCCGAGGACGGTTCGACGGTGGCCGGCGACGGGGACCGACTGACACAGTTCTTCGAGAACCTGTTCAGAAACGCAATCGAACACGGCGTCACGTCGAACGAGGGCGGAACCGGGTTCGGACTCTCGATCGTGTCTGATATCGCCGCGGCCCACGGCTGGACCGTTCGCGTGACAGCGGGGTCCGAGGGCGGCGCACGCTTCGAGTTCGTCGGTGCGGCGTAACCAGAACGCCTCCAGTGAACGAGGTGTCGTTCAGTCTTTGAGTTGGTCCATACACTCCGCCAGCGGCTCGACGACACGGTCCGACACGCTGTAGGGGTCCGTCTCGCGGTCGATAACCTGCGTGACGAACGCATCGAGGCCGCCCTGTGCTTCCAGTTCCTCGGTCAAGAGTTCGTTCACGTCCTCCCGGATGAGCGTCCGAATCTCCTCGGCGTAGCGCTGGCGCTGCTGAATCTCGTGTTCGCCGGAGTCGTCGAGATACTGGCGGTGCTCTGCCAGCGTCGCCAGCAATTCGTCGACACCCTCGCCGCGTTCGGCAACAGTCTCGACAATCTGTGGCTCCCAGCCACCACTGTCGCTATTGCCGTCGACAGAAACATCCATCTCTGTCGCGCCGTGATGACCGACAGTTCCGGGAACCCGCCCGTCGCGGTAGTCGAGCATCTCTCGGAGTTCCTGCACCGTCCGGTCTGAGCCGTCCAGGTCGGCCTTGTTGACGACGAAGATATCTCCGATTTCGAGGATGCCGGCCTTGAGCATCTGGACGTCGTCGCCGCTGCCCGGCGGAACGAGGACCAGCACCGTCTCGGCAGTTTTGACGATATCGATCTCGTTCTGGCCAGCGCCGACTGTCTCGATGATGATTTTGTCTTTCCCGAAGGCGTCCAGCGCTTTGACCGCGTCAGTCGTTGCTGTCGAGAGGCCACCGAGCGTCCCGCGGGCGGACATCGACCGGAAGAACACGTCCATATCGCCGATGTTCGAGGCCATCCGGATGCGGTCGCCCAGCACTGCGCCGCCGGTAAACGGCGAGGAGGGGTCGATGGCGATGACGCCAACGGTCAGTCCCTGGTCGCGGTAGGTGGCAGCGAGTTTGTCGACCAGCGTCGACTTGCCCGACCCCGGCGAGCCGGTGATACCGATGACGTCGGCGTTGCCGGTGTGTTCGTGAAGCTGTTTGACAAGCTCTCGGTAGCCCGGTTGTCTGTTCTCGATTTTCGTGATGACGCGGGCCAGTGCGCGGTGCTGGCCGTCCAGCAGCTCTTGTATCAACTCACTCATTGCGGCTACTCGCGCTCAGACGTGTTCTCACGAACGTACTCGATCATTTCGTCCATCGACGCGCCGGGGCCGAACACACGCGACACGCCCAGTTCGAGCAGTTCTGTCTTGTCGTCGTCCGGAATGATTCCCCCCACGAGGATGAGTGTGTCCTCGAAGGCACCGTACTCTTCGAGTCCATCGATAATCTCCGGGACGAGCGTGTCGTGAGCCCCCGAGAGAATCGAGATACCGAGGACGTCGACGTCCTCCTGAACTGTCGCTTGGACGATCTCTTCTGGTGCGCGATGAAGTCCCGAGTAGATGACCTCGAATCCAGCGTCCCGAAACGCCCGTGAAATGACGTGTGCGCCACGGTCGTGCCCATCCAACCCGACCTTGGCAACAAGACACCGGATCTGGCGCTGTTCCTGGTCAATTCCCATACCAAACTATTCCCGCGGTTTCTGTTTCACTGTTTCGGTCGCTCCGGTCAGGACTGTTCGAGTGCCCGCTGTCCGGCTGCGTAGCCGGTGACCAGCGCGAATCCACCGACCGACCCCTCGGCGACGACGTTCGGGCTGGCCAAAACCCGTCCCGCACCGTAGAGGTTCTCGGCCACCGCTGACCCGCTATCCAGCGGTCGCCGTCGGTCGTCGACTTCGACACCAGCACGCACCGCCGGGTGGTCGTCGAGGAACTCCCGGCCGACCAGTCGGTCGCCCGGCAGCGAGGCTGGACAGCCAAACACTGGTTCGCCAACTCCGGCGCTATCTTTGACAATGCCGCCAGCCTCGACGCCGCCGGTTGCGAGCACGTACCTATTGGCGTCGTACTGCTGGCCGTCGGCGGTCACGCTGGTTATCCGGCCGTCATCCGCCTCGACATCTGACACGACGCTATCCTCGATTGTCCCGCCGCGGGACTGTACCGCCGCCGACAGCAGCGACTCCAGACGCTGGCCCGGCAGGCTGGGCGGCCCCAGTGGCACCTCGAACACGGAGACGTGCAGCGC